>JBIIQK010000032.1:0-11063 GCA_044342135.1 Cyanobium sp. | reverse complement strand
AGAGGAGCAGCAGTGGCTGCGGGCCTGGTGTGGCCAGAATCTGGCGGGCCGGGGCTTCGGTCTGTTGTTGGTCCCCCGCCATCCCCAACGGGCTGGGGAGGTGGGCGCCCTGGTGCGCTCCTGTGGACTGTCGCTCACCCTCTGGAGTGAATGGGCTGCCGGAGCCTTTCTGCCCTCGGCATCGCCGGCCGATGTGCTGGTGGCGGATGTGATCGGCGAGATGGGCACCTGGATCGCGGCGTCGACGGTGGTGGTGATGGGCGGCAGTTTTTATCCGCTGGGGCGGCCCCATGGAGGCCAGAATCCCCTGGAGCCAGCCGCCCTGGGGCGCCCGGTGGTCTGCGGCCCCGATATGGCAAACTTTTCTGCCCTGATCGATCCCTTGCTGGCGGCCGGCTGCCTGCAGCAACAGGATGATGTGGATGGCGCCCTGGCCGCGGCCCTGCCCCTGCTGGAAGAGGCCGCGGCGGCCCCGCGCGAGCTTCGGGCCTGCCAGGCCCGACCGGCACACCTGCCCTGGAAAGGCCCTTCGGCGCTGGTGGCCGATCTCGTGTTGGCCCGCTGCCTGTGACGCCATGCCCCTAACCACGCCGCGCTTCTGGTATTCCAGCCGCCGCAGCTGGCAGGCCTGGCTGCTGGCGCCCTTTGGCTGGCTCTATGGCAAAGCGGTGGGCCTGCATCGGCGCCGGACCCGCCCCTGGCGTTGCGGCGTGCCCGTGCTCTCGATCGGCAACCTCACCTTGGGGGGAACGGGCAAGACCCCCTTGGGGATCGCCTTGGCCCGAGGCCTATCCCAGCGGGGGTGGCGGGTGGCCGTGTTGCTGCGGGGCTATGGCGCCCGGCGGCGGGAGTCGCGTCTGCTGACCCCGGCCAGTCGGTTTGAGGACGTGGGGGATGAGGCCCTGGAATACGGACTCGGCCTGCCAGCTGGTCTTGGCCCGTGGCCCGTGGCGGTGTGGGTGGGGTCCAACCGCTGCCGCAGCGCTGGGCGGGCGATCGCGGCCGGTGCCGATCTGATCCTGCTGGACGATGGCCTGCAGCATTGGCCCCTTGCCCGCGATCTGGACGTGTCGGTGCTGGATGGCCGCCATGGCCTCGGCAACCGGCAGGTGTTCCCGGCGGGCCCCCTGCGGGAGCCGATCAAGCAGCTGGGCCGGGCGGATGTGCTGGTGCTCACCGGTTCCGGACCGGCGGCCCCGGCCTCAGCTTTGGCTGAGACCGACCCGTGCTGTCCGCCGGAGTGGCCCACGGACCAGCCTTCGTTTGCGGTGCGCTTCCGTCTGGAGCCCCCACCGGAGCTGGTCGGCCAGCCCTTGCTGGCCTTCTGTGGCATCGGCCTGCCGCAGAAATTCTTTGCGGCACTCCGCGGCAGTGGTCTTGAGCTCGTGGCGACGGAATCCTTCCCGGATCACCACGTCTATGCTGACTCAGATCTGAATCGCCTGTTGGATTTGGCCCACGCCAACGGCGCCCATTTGGTCACCACGGTCAAGGATGGACAGCGCCTGCCCCCCGGCTTTCGTGAGGCCGTGACGCTGGTGCCCCTGCGGGTGGAGCCCACCAGCCTGGAGCCTTTGCTCGACCTGCTGGATCGACGCCTGGCGGTCCTTGCTGGTCCCCAGCCCCGTGGTTGAGATGGCCCGCCGGCGGGTTTTGGTGGTGGCCGGCGAAGCCTCCGGTGACCTCCATGGCGGCTTTCTGGTGCAAGAGCTCCAGCGCCAGCTGCCAGGGGTTGCCGTGGCCGCGGTGGGTGGCGACCACCTGCGGGCCTGCGGCATCGACATCCTGGCCGATGTGCGCCTGCTCTCCGCCGCGGGCTTGGTCGAGATCGTCAGCAGCCTGCGTCGCCACCATCGGGTGATGGAGCTGCTCAAACAGCAGATGGACCAGCAGCGTCCCGACGTTCTGGTGCTGGTGGATTACCCGGGCTTCAACCTGTTCGTGGCCAAGGAAGCCAAGAAGCGGGGGATCCCGGTCTTTTTCTACATCGCCCCCCAGGTCTGGGCCTGGGGCAAGGGCCGCGCCAAAAAGATGGAGCGGCTGATTGAACGGCTGGCTGTCATTTTTCCCTTTGAAGAGGCGATCTTCAACGCCCATGGCAGGGACTTCGCCCGCTATGTGGGCCACCCCTTGGTTGATGAGCTGCACGTCAGCGGCACCCGGGAGCAGATTCGGCAGCGTCACGGCCTGTCCCTCGACCAGCCCCTGCTGGTGTTGATGCCCGGCAGTCGGCGGTCCGAGGTGCGGCTCCTGCTGCCCCCCATGTTGCAAGCTGCCCAACAGCTCAAGGCGGATGGCTGGCAGGTGGTGTTGCTCAAGGCCCCGACCATTGATCGCTCCTATCTCGAGGAGGTCACGGGGGGGCGCTCCCTGCCGGTTGCCCTAATCGATGGCGATGCCTACAACCTGCTGCATGCCGCTGATGCCGGCGTGATCGCCTCCGGCACGGCAACTCTCGAGGCGGCCCTGCTGGGTTGCCCCCATGTGATTCTCTATCGCTTCTCCAGACTCACCTACTTGATTGCCAAATTGGTGATTGGCCGGCGCATTATTGGCTTGCCAAATGTGATTCTTGGCAGGCCGTTATTTCCTGAGTTGATTCAGCGTGATGCCACGGCTATCAACATCGTGAGGTCCGTGCGGCGGATCGTTGCTGATCGTGGGGCATTTGATCAAGCCGTGACCGAGCTGCAGGCCACCATGGGCCCCCCTGGAGCCTCCCGGAGGGCCGCCCAGGAGCTGGTGGAGCTGATGCGATGAACTCCACGATTTACCGCCGCCTGGCTCGGTATGGTCGCCGCCATTTGTGGCCCGCCTTTTCGTTCGCCCTCTTCTTCAATTTTTTGTATGGCGCCTCCACGGGATTTGTTCCCCTGGTGATCCGCTATTTGTTTGATGATATTTTGCCTTCGAGTGATCGAAGCAGGCTTTATCTGGCTCCAGTCGTTATTCTGGGGGTGATTTTTTTGCGAGCTGTCTCTCAGTATCTCGGGGCCTATCTCACCGAGTCTGTTGGCCAGTCCATCACGGCTGATCTTCGCCACGATCTGGCCGAGCGAATTCTGGATCTGCCCCAGTCCTATGTGGATCGCAATCCTTCCACTGTCCTGGTGTCTCGGGTGCTCACCGACGTCACCCTGGTCAAAACGGGAATCGTCGATGGATTTTCTTCGGTCTTCAAAGACACTCTGACGCTCGTCGTGCTTGTCGCGGTGGCATTTTATCAGGATTGGCTGTTATCCATCATTGCCTTCATTCTTTTCCCGCTAGCGATATACCCCATTTTGAATTCTTCGAAGAAAGTTCGCCGGCATTCCAGTAAGGGTCAGCTCAGTTTGGCGCGCTTGGCCTCCTTCCTGCAGGAGTCGGTGGTGGGGTTGCGGGTGGTAAAAATTTTTGGAATGCAGTCCTATGAACTCTCCCGTTTTGAAAAGGAAAACCAATCGGTCTTGCGGGCAGCCCTGAAGACCACCAGGGCCAAGTTGGCCAATCAGCCGTTGATGGAAGTGCTGGGGGCGATCGGCTTCAGTGCGGTATTGGTGTACGGCGGTGAAAACGTCATTGCTGGCACCCGGACCACCGGCAACTTTTTTGCCTTCCTGACTTCGCTCTACCTGTGTTACGCCCCGTTCAAAGGAATTGCCCGCTCCAATTCCACCCTGCAGCAGGGGGTCTCGGCCGCTGAGGATCTGTTTGGCATTCTCGATACCGAGGCCGACCCTGCTGAATCCGCCGAGCCGCTCGAACTCACCGGCATCTCCCGTGGGCTCAGGGCCAGCCACGTCTGTTTCGCCTACGAGGACGAGCGGGTCATCGACGACCTTAGCCTCGAATTGCCCATGGGCTGCACCATCGCGCTGGTGGGGGCGAGCGGTGGGGGTAAGAGCACGATCATCGACCTGTTTTGTCGTTTTTATGACCCCTCTTCAGGGGTCATCACCATCGACGGGGTCGATCTCCGAGATGTGTCCCTGGCGTCGTTGCGTGCCCTGATCTCTGTGGTCGATCAGAACACATTTCTGTTCAACGACACCGTGTCCGGGAACATCGCCTATGGGTTGGCGACGGCGACGGCCCAGCAGATTGAGCAGGCTGCTCGGGCCGCCAATGCCCACGACTTCATCAGCCAGCTGCCCGATGGTTACGCCACGGTGATTGGCGAAAACGGCACCATGCTCTCCGGTGGTCAGCGCCAGCGCATTGCCATTGCCCGGGCTCTGATTAAGAACGCCCCGCTGCTTTTCCTCGATGAGGCCACGTCGGCACTGGATTCGGCGTCCGAACAGGTGGTGCAGGAGGCCCTGGATCGGTTGATGGCGAACCGCACCACCCTGGTGGTGGCGCACCGGCTTTCCACGGTGGTCAACGCCGATCGGATCTGCGTCATCGACGCCGGACGGCTGGTCGAGTCGGGCACCCACGCCGAGCTGCTCACTCGCGGTGGCCGTTATGCCCATCTATTTTCGACTCAATTCGCCAGCGCTGAAGCGGGATCTCCTGGATGACCATCACCGCCTCTGCTGAGCAACCGGGCCTGGAGCCCACCTACGACCGGCACGACTGGTCCGGTGCCTTTCGCAATGTGGAGGTTGAGCTCGATGGCGCGCCGCTGACCGTGGTGCGCGGCGCCATCCCGCAGGAGCTCAACGGCACCTTGTACCGCAACGGCCCGGGGCGACTGGAGCGCGGTGGTCACTGGGTGCATCACCCGTTTGATGGCGACGGCATGATCGCGGCCCTGCGCTTTGAAGGGGGCAAGGCCACCCTCCGCAACCGTTTCGTGCGTACCGAGGGCTGGTTGGCTGAGGAGCAGGCGGGCCAGTTCTTGTATCGCGGCGTCTTTGGCACCCAGAAGCCCGGCGGGCCCTTGGCCAATGCCTTGGATCTGCGGCTCAAAAACATCGCCAACACCCATGTGGTGCGGCTGGGCGATCAATTGCTGGCCCTGTGGGAAGCGGCCGAACCCCATGCGCTCGATCCCGAAACCCTGGAGACCAGGGGCATCACCCTGCTGGATGGGGTGCTGCGCAAGGGCGATGCCTTCAGTGCCCATCCCCGCTTTGATCCAGGCCACCACGGGGTGCCGCGGATGGTCACCTTTGGCGTCAAGGCCGGTCCGCGCAGCACGGTGCGGTTGATGGAGTTCGCGGTGGAGGACGACCCGGCCACCGGGGTCAAAGCGGGCCAGTTGCTCAGTGAGCGCCGCGACAGTTTCAACGGCTTTGCCTTCCTGCACGACTTCGCCATCACCCCCAACTGGGCGGTGTTTTTGCAGAACGCGATCGCGTTCAATCCGCTGCCCTACGTGACCGGTCAGAAGGGGGCCGCCCAGTGCCTGCAGTCCAAGCCCGGCGGTCAGGCCAAGTTCTGGTTGATCCCCCGGGAGAGCGGGGCCTTTGCCGGCCAGCCGCCACGCATCCTCGATGCACCCGACGGGTTTGTGTTCCACCACCTCAACGCCTGGGAAGACCAGGAGGCCGTGGTGGTGGAGAGCATCTACTACAGCGATTTCCCTTCGATCGGCCCTGATCAAGATTTTCGGGCGATCGACTTCGAGCTGCTGCCGGAGGGTCTGCTCGAGCAGTGCCGCATCGATCTGGGTGCCAGCACGGTCAGCACCACCCGGCTGAGCGAGCGTTGCTGCGAATTCGCCATGGTGAACCCCGAACGGGAAGGGCTGCCCTCCCGCTATGCCTGGATGGCGGTGGCCGAGCGCGAAACCGGTAACGACCCCCTGCAGGCGATCAAGAAGCTCGACCTTCAGAGTGGTGAACGGCGCGTCTGGAGCGCCGCACCCCGGGGCTTCGTCACTGAGCCGGTGATGGTGCCTAGGCCTGGTGCCACAGCGGAAGACGACGGCTGGGTTCTGGTGCTGGTCTGGAATGGGGCCCGCGGTGCCAGTGATTTGGTGATCCTGCAGGCTGCCGATCTGAGCGAGCAGGCGGTGCTGGAACTCCCGTTGGCGATTCCCTACGGCTTGCATGGCAGCTGGGCCCAGGCCTGAAGGCCTGCACGCAGCCAGGTTTGTCAGGCTGATTGGCGCCCCAGCAACTGGAGCAGGGCCGGCGCGAGCTGGGCGAAGGCCCGTCCCCGGTGGCCGATCTGGCCTTTCAGGGGCCCGTCCATTTCCGCAAAGGTGAGGCCGACATCCGGGACCAGGAACACCGGGTCGTAGCCGAATCCCCCCGCGCCCTTTGGCGCCTCGAGGATCACGCCCTGGCAGCGCCCCTCCACCTCGAGCTGAATGCGGCCGCTGGGGTCGGCCAGGGCCAGGGCGGCGGCGAAATGGGCCTGGCGGTTGGGATGGCCAGTGCTGGTCTCGGCCAGCGCCAGCTCGCGCAACAGCCTGGCGATGCGGGCGCTGTCGCTGTCGGCGTAGCGGGCGGAGTGCACGCCGGGGGCGCCCCCCAGGCCGTCGACGCTGAGGCCGGAGTCGTCGGCCAGGGCCCACTCGCCGGTGGCTTGGGCCACGGCGCTCGCCTTGAGCCGCGCATTCTCGGCAAAGGTGACACCCGTTTCCTCCACGTCCAGGCCCTCGGGTTGGGCCTCAATCGCCAGGTTGAGTGGGGCGAGCAGCTGGCGGAATTCGCGCACTTTGCCGGCATTGCTGCTGGCGATCACCAGGCGGGTCATGGGGATTGCCACCCCGGTGTCAGCAGCAGTGTCAGCGGCCATCGCGTCAGCTCCCTTCCGCCAGCGCGCGGGCCCAGCCCAGCACCTCCTGCACGCGGGCCTCACTGGGGGCTTCGCAGTAGAGCCGCAGGAGGGGCTCGGTGCCGGAAAAACGCAGCATCAGCCAGTGGCTGGGGCCGAGGCGCAGCTTCACCCCGTCGGTGGTGATCACCTCCAGCACGGGGCTGCCGGCCACCTCCCGCGGCGGCGTGGTGGCCAAGGTTGCCTCCAGGCGCCGGCGGGACTCCATGTCGGGCAGGCGTAGGTCGAGCCGGTCGTAGGCGGCGGCGCCCCCGCAGCGCTGCTGCAGGGCATCGATCCGCGCACCCAGGGGCACCCCCCCCTCCACCAGGGCTTCGATCAGCAGCAGGGCCGCGAAGGGTGCATCGCGCTCGGGCAGGTGCATGCCGAAGCCCACCCCGCCCGATTCCTCACCGCCCACCAGCACCTCGCCACTGAGCATTTCGGCGGCGATGTATTTGAAACCCACCGGCTTCTCCAGCACGGTGCGCCCCAGGCCCTCCGCCACCAACTGCATCAGGTCAGAGCCGCTCACGGTTTTGATCACGGAGCCCGGCAGCTGGCGGGCCCGCGCCAGGTGGTCGATGAACAGGGGCATCAACAGCTGGGTGCTGCAGAAGCGGCCGCGTTCATCCACGGCGGCGATGCGGTCGCCGTCGCCGTCGAACACGATCCCCACCGCCGGTCGGCCGGCGGCCGTGCTGGCGCGTACCGCGGCGGTCAGTTCGATCAAGTAGGGGGCTAGGGGTTCGGGTGGATTGCCCCCAAACAACGGGTCGCGGGTGGCCCGGATTTCGCGGATGGCGCCACTGGCGCTGGCCCGCTCCCCGAGCAGGGCCGGCAGGACCCCAGCCGCCGAGCCATGCATCGGGTCGACGATCACGGTGAGCCCCAGGCGCTCGAGACCCGCCGCCAGGGCAGCGGTGTTCACCTTGGCCTGGAGTCCTGCCACGTAATCATCCAGGGCCGCAAACCGCTGCGTCTCCCCCGCCATGGGCACGCTGATGCCACCGGCGGCCAGCCGGGTCTCGACGCGGCGGGTGAAGTCGCCCTCCACCGAGCCCCCGAAGGGGCCCTTGATCTTCAGGCCCAGCCATTCCGGCGGGTTGTGGCTGGCGGTGATCACCAGGGCGCCGAGGGCCTGGCGCTGCACCACCGCCCAGCTGGAGGCGGGGGTGGGGGTGGGGGTGTCGCTGAGCAGGGGTTCGAGGCCACAGCCCCGCACGGCGCTGCAGATCGCTTCCGCCAGTTCGGGCGCCAGGAAACGGCGGTCGTAGCCGATCACCACCTCTCGGCTGGTCAGGCCGTCGGGAGCGGAGTGGGCCAGTTCCTGGGCGGCGGCCGCCGCCACCGGCAGCAGGCGTTCCATGGTGATGTCGACGCCGAGGATGCCGCGCCAGCCATCGGTGCCGAAGGCGATCGGACTGGCCTCCAGGGGCAGGGGGGCTGAGGCCATGGGGGCTGGAACGCCGAGCTGGATCGATTCTGCTGTGCCGCCGGCGCTCCAGCCCTAGCGTTTGCACTGGTGGATGCCCTCCTTGACGCCACTCCCCCTGACGCCCGCTCCCCTGACCGATCGGCTGCTGCGCAGCTGGCTGCGCTGCCGGCGCCGTGCCTGGCTCGATCGGTTCGGCGAGCCGCAGGAGCGTCAGTGGAATGCCCACCGCGCCCTGGCCCTCAACGACCAGCTGCGCAGTTTTCAGACCCTGCTACCCAACAGGCCTGGCCATGGTGAGGCCGCCTGCGCCGCCGGAGCGCCGGGAGTGGTGGGGTTGCGTCTGCGGGGCATGGCCCCCCCGGCGCTGGGGGTTCGCCTGGAAGCCCATCCCGCCCTCTTGGAGCGCATCGCCGGCCAGAGCCGCTGGGGCGCGTTCGCCTACCGGCCCGTGCTGGCCAGGCAGGGGCGGCGGCTGACCCGGGAGGCGCGGCTGGTGCTGGGGCTGTGGGGGCGTTTGCTCGCGGATCAGCAGCAGGCCCCGGTGCCCCATGGCCTGGTGGTGGCGGGTGAAGGCCGGGCCCTGCAGCGCGAGCGGCTCGCCCTCGGTGGCGGGCTCCAGCACCAGCTCGATGACAGCCTGCTGCGCCTGGCCGCCGATCTGGACCAGGCCACGCCGCCGCCGCTGGTGAGCGACCGCAAGAAGTGCACCCTGTGCAGCTGGCGCAGCCTTTGTGACCGGGAAGCCATGGCCTCAGGGCATCTCAGCGAGGTGAGTGGCATCGGCGGCAAGCGCCGGGAGATGCTGCTGGAGCTGGGGGTGACCAGCCTGGCGGCCCTGGCGGCCCGGGAGCCCGAGTCCCTGGCCGAGGAGCTTGCGGTCTATGGCGAGCAGCATCGGGAGATCGCCGCCGAGCTGGTGGCCCAGGCCCGGGTTCAGGCCACCGGGGAGCCCCAGCGGCTGGGGGACGAGCCGGTGCTGCCCGAGCTGGAGGCCGCACCTGGAGTGCTGCTCTACGACATCGAATCCGATCCCGATGCCCGGGACGACTTCCTGCACGGCTTCCTGGTGCTGGAGCGGGATCCAGCCGGAGGCTGGACGTCCGAGTCGGCGCGGTATCAGCCGTTGCTGGCCCTCCAGGAGCACGGTGAACAACGCCTTTGGCAGCGGTTGCAGCGCCTCCTGGACCGGTATCCCGGCTGGCCGGTGCTGCACTACGGCGAAACCGAGGTGATTGGTCTGGTGCGCCTGGCCCAACGCCAGGGCGCCAGTGAGGCCGAGGTGCAGCGGTTGCGCGGGCGGATGGTGGACGTCCACGCCCGGCTCCGGCGCCATTGGCGGCTCCCGGTGAGCAGCTATGGGCTCAAGGCGGTGGCGGCCTGGCTGGGCTTTGCCTGGAGCCAGAAGGGGGTGGATGGGGCCCGCTGCCTGCTCTGGTGGCGCCAGTGGCGGCAGTGGCACCGAGCCGGTGGGGCCCGAGGGCGGGCCAGCCGCCACCAGCTGCAGCGGATTTTTCTCTACAACCGCGACGACAGCCTGGCCACCTGGGCCGTGGTGCGCTGGCTGTTGGCTCAGGGCTGACGGCCCGCTCCGACGGGAGGATCCACAAAGGCCGGCGGCCGTGACAGCTGCAGGCTGGGGGCCTGGGGCCCGTCGCCGGCGGCCAGCTCAGCCTGGTCCAGGGCCTGGCGGCGCACCAGGGCCAGGCCGATCCAAAGGCCATCGCCGAGGTGCAGGCTGGAGGTGATCTGGCCGGCCCGTCGGCTGCTGGCGTCCCCATCCCCTGGACTAAACAGGGTGCTGGGAGGCCCGCTGACGGGGCTGTGGCCAGCTGGTGCTTGCCATTGCCAGCGTCGCAGCTGCCGTTTCACCCCGTCGTAGGTGGCGAGTTTGGCCAGGGTTTCCTGGCCCACGTAGCAGCCTTTGCTCAGGCTCACCCGATCGGCCAGGCCCACTTCAAAGGGGTTGGTGTCCTCGTTGATTTCGCCTGGGGCGGCTGGCACACCCTGTTGAATCCGCCAACGCTCCTGCTCCGGGTTGGCGAGGGCCGGTCGATCGGCCAGCCAGAGCGGCAGGGCGGCGTCCGGTCGCAGCACCAGGCGAGAGCCCAGCAGCCAGCCGCTGCCGTTCTCGAGGGCCAGCCAGCGGCCCTCGGGACTCTCGGGCAGGCCTGCGGTGGCGTCTCCAACGGGAGCAACCAGCAGGGCAGGCAGCAGGGGGCCCAGCTGCACCTGATCGGCCGGGAACAGCACCCGATCGAGGGCCTGCCAGACGCCCGCTGCATCGCCACTGGTCAGCAGCAGCCAGGCGCCGTCGTCATCAACCAGCACCTCGGCGAGGGCCCTGAGGCGGCCTGTGGCGGTGATGCAGCAGGTGGGAATCCAGCTGCCGGGGGGCTGGGTTTCGATCGCGGCGCTGGTCTGGCCGTGCAGGAACCGGCGGGTGTCAGGGCCATCGAGCCGGATCAGGCTGGCGGCTTGTTCCCTGCGGCGGGGGGCGCCGGGCTGCCAGTCCCAGGGGGTGGCCGTCATGGGGTGGCCAGCTGGGCGGCGACAGCTGCCACCTCCTCCAACAGAAACAGGCTGCGCAGCTCCAGCCCCGCCTCTGTCATGGCCTGCAGCCCCCCCTCCTGACGATCCACGATCGTCACCACCCGCTGCACCTGAAACCCTGCTTCCCGCAGTTGGTGCACGGCCTTCAGCGAAGACCCCCCGGTGGTGACTACGTCTTCCAGCACGGTGATGGTGCTCCCCGGCTCGGGCAGCGGACCTTCCAGCCAGGCGCCGGTGCCATGGCCCTTGGCCTCCTTGCGCACGATCAGGGCGTCAAGCTCCCGTCCTGCCAAGGCGGCCCGCATCGCCACGGCGCTCACCAGCGGGTCGGCTCCCAGGGTGAGGCCGGCGACGGCAACGGCCCCTGGTTCGACCTGCTCCA
>JBIIQK010000241.1:0-3182 GCA_044342135.1 Cyanobium sp. | reverse complement strand
GGGATGCCGAGGTGCCGCTCAATCAGGGCGGCGACCGCCTGGCTCACCTGGCGGGTGCGATCGCCTTCGAGGGCGCCGATGCTCTTCACCTCCACGTAGCAGGCGGGTGCCGCATCGCCGGCGAAGGTCATCGGCAGCTCGGTTTCGAGCAGCGTCATCACGTAGCGCTCCGGTTTGCCCAGCAGCGCCGCCAGGGAGCTGGACAGCTCCGTGAGCAGGGCCTCGCCCGCAGGAGCCGTAGCCGAGGTCTTGACGCTGATCAGGGGCATGGGTTCAGGAACGTCGCTCGCCCCATGCTGATCGTCAGTTGGTGATCTGCAGGAAAGCGGTCATCAGCACGCCGATGGCGGCAGCCGCGCCGATCACCTGCAACACGCTCCAACGCAGACGCAACTGGACAAACAGGGCCGCCGCCACCACCAGCAGGGCCCAGGGGTTGAAGGCAGCAGCTGGCCAGAGCACCGGGCCCGCAAAGAACAACGCCAGGCTGGCAATCAGACCCACCACCACGGCGGTGATCGCACTCAGCGGTGCCCCGAAGCGCAGGTCGCCTCTGGAGGATTCCACAAGCGGAGCGCCGGCCAGGATGAACCCGAAGGACGGCAGGAAGGTGAACCACACCGTCACCAGGCTGGCGGCAATCGCCAGGGGCCAGTTGCCGGCGCCAGCGGCGAGGCCCTGGTTCCAGCCGCCCATGAAGCCCACAAAGGCCACCACCATGATCAATGGGCCCGGTGTGGTTTCGCCGAGGGCCAGACCATCGAGCATCTGACTGGCGGAGAGCCAGTTGAACTGCTCCACCGCCCCTTGTGCCACGTAAGGCAGCACCGCATAGGCCCCACCAAAGCTGAGCAGCGCCACCCGCGTGAAGAAGCGGCCCATGAGCGCCAGGATGCCGTTCCAGCCGCCAACGTTCGCCAGCGCGGCCAGGGGCACCAGCGTCGCCAGGGCCCAGACCAGGAGCGTGACCGCCAGCCGCCGCTTGGAAAAGCGGGCATGGTCCGGCGAAGCAGAGTCATCGTCGTGAAGGGCGACCGGCTGATCCGGCCGAGCGTTGCTCGTTCCAGCCCCGTGGGGTTTGCTGGCCACTAGCAAGGAGGGTCGCCAACGGGCGGTCAAAAGGCCGATCAGGCCGGCGGTGATCACCAGCAGCGGATAGGGCAGCTTGAACAGCGTGAGCGCCAGGAACCCGGCGATCGCCAGGCCAACCAGCAGCGGGGTGTGCAGGGTGCGGCGGCCGATGCGCCAGGCAGCCATCACCACGATCGCCAACACCGCCGGCTTGAGCACCGCAAACACCGACACCAGCAGCGGCAGTTGCCCCCACAGGGCGTAGATGCTCGCCAGGGCGGTGAGCACGAACACCGAGGGGATCACGAACAGCCCGCCGGCGATCAGCCCACCGGGCACTCCATGCATCAGCCAGCCCAGGTAGGTGGCCAGTTGCATGGCCTCGGGCCCCGGCAGCAGCATGCAGTAGTTGAGGGCATGCAGGTAGCGCTGCTCGGAGAGCCAGCGGCGACGCTCCACCAGCTCGCGGTGCAGCAGGGCGATCTGGCCGGCCGGCCCGCCGAAGCTCACCCAGCCCAGCTGAAACCAGAAGCGGGAGGCCTCGCCGAGGCCCACGGCGCGGGGCGTGACAGGGGACACCGACGGGGTCATGGGTTGAGTTGGCAGAGCAGCTCACCGCCGCTCCACAGCATCGAGGATCCGGGCTCGATGGCATGCCAATGCTCATCAGTGGTGAGCGGCTCGGTGCTCAGGATCGTCACCACATCCTTGGCAGTGGTAACCCTGGAGAAATCCACCTGGACCGGCGGATCCACGAGGGTGGCGGTGCGGAAGGGGGCCCGGCGCGTCAGCCAGTGCAGGCGTGTGGTGGCGGTCACGAACAGCCACTGACCATTGCTGATCAGGGCGTTGAAGGTGCCCCGTTGGGCCAGATCCGCAGCACAGCGATGCAGCAGCCCGGCCAGAGCTTCCGGATCGCGGGAGTCCACGCCGGCGGCATCAAGCCGATCGAGAATCCAGCAGAAGGCCGCTTCACTGTCGGTGTCGCCGAAGGGCCGGTAGGTATCGCCATGGGGAATGGCTCCGGCGAGGTTGCCATTGTGGGCGAACACCCAGGTCTGTCCTTGCCAGCGACGGACAAAGGGATGGCAGTTCTCGAGCGCCACCTGCCCCTGGGTGGCCTTGCGGATGTGGGCGATCGACACCAGCGCCCGGGGGGAGCGTTCGGCCAGTTGGTCCGCCAGCAGTGAGAAGGCGGCAGGGGCGTCCTCCCGGATCAGGTTGAGACCGGAGCCATCGGGGGTAAAGCTGGCCAACCCCCAACCATCGGCATGCTCCCCACTGGCACCACCGCGGCGACTCAGGCCGCGGAAGGAGAACGCCATGTCGGTAGGGGTGTTGGCGTTGAGGGCCAGCAGCTCACACATCGTCTTCAGCGCGACTTGGCAAACAGGCGATCCCAGAGACCGCCGTTATCGAAGAAAGTCTTGTTCACCGCATCCCAACCGCCGAACTCCTGCACGGAGAAGAACTGCTTCACCGACGCGAAGCGGCTTTTCACCCGCTCCCAAACCGTGGGGTTCGTGGGCCGGAAGCCCTCCTCGGCGAAGACCTGCTGGGCCTCCTCAGAGAACAGATAGGAAGCCAGGGCCTCAGCGGCCTTGCGGGTGCCCTTGCGATCCACCACCTTGTCGACCACGGCGACGGGACCCTCGATGCGGATGTTGAGCTCCGGCACCACGAACGGCGCCTTGAGATCACCGGTGCGGGTGGCGAGGATCGCCTCGTTCTCGTAGTTCAGCAGCACGTCACCCTGGTCGCGCTTGAGGAACACATCTGAGGCTTCACGGGCGTCCTTGGGGAGATTCTCGACGTTCCTGTAGACGCTTGTCACATAGGCCTCGGCTTGCTGCTGGCTGCCGCCGGTCTGACTGATCGATCCCCAGAGACCGAGGAAGTTCCAGCGGGCACCTCCGGAGGTCTTGGGATTGGCGTTCACCACATCGACGTTTTTGTTGTCGAGATCCTTCCAGCTGTTGATCTTCTTGGGGTTACCCGGTCGCACATACGCCGCCACGGTCGAGTTGATCGGCGTGGAGTTGTAAGGGTTCTCCCGCTCCCAACCGGGCCCGTCGATCACCGCGCGGGTCTGGGAGCCTGAGCCGCCATAG
>JBIIQK010000240.1:0-3183 GCA_044342135.1 Cyanobium sp. | reverse complement strand
GTTGGTGCGCCCACCACGGCCGACACCCGGCTTGAGGCGGAGCGCCACGGCCTGCGCACGGCGAAGAAGCCGGAAAGTCAGGACCTTTGCCTGGCTGATCACCACGGCTCGATGAAGGCCTTTCTGGATGCCTATCTGCCGCCCCGTGCGGGCGAAATTGTGCTGGCCGATGGCACGGTGGTGGGCGAGCACGACGGCATCGAGCACTTCACCATCGGCCAGCGCAAGGGGTTGGGGGTGGCCTGGAGCGAGCCGTTGCATGTGGTGCGGCTGGATGGCGCCATGAACCGGGTGGTGGTGGCGCCCCGGGCCGAGGCCGCGCGGGCAGGGGCCGTGGTGGGCGCCGTCAACTGGGTGTCGCGAGAGCCCCCGGATCGGCCGATCGAGGTGACCGTTCAGGTGCGCTACCGCAGTGCCCCGGAGCGAGCCCTGCTCACCCCCCTGCCCGCCACCGATGCGGACCGGGCGGCCCAGCGGCCCCACCGGGTTCAGCTGACCTTTGCCGAGGAGCAGTTCTCGATCACGCCCGCCCAGGCGGCGGTGTTCTACGACGGTGACGTGCTGCTGGGCGGCGGTCTGATCCAGCCCGATCGGGCTTAGGGGTTCCTGGCGCCCTTCACCAGTACGGATCGCTGGCCAGCTCCACGCTGAGGGTCCCGCTGCGGCTGGCGGGAACCGTGGCGATGCAGGCCCGCACCACCTGGCCGTTCACCTCGATTTCGCAGGCGCCGCAGCTGCCACCCAGGCAGCCCGTGGGGATGGTGACCCCCGCCGTCCGGGCGGCCACCAGCCAGTCGCATCCGGCCAGGCAGGTGCTGGTGTGGCCGTTGGGCCAGTGAATGGTGACGGGGGTGGCGGTCATGGGAGCTGCGGCGATCTCGGGCGGGTCAGGGGGCCAGCAGGGGCTCGAGGTTCACATGGGCCTCAAAGGCATCGGCCAGCCGGTCCAGCAGGGCATCCCGCTGGCGGCCGTGGTGGGGCTGATCCTCCGGTAGCGCGCTCAGGCCGCGGCGCTGGCGCAGTTGGTTGAGCCAGCGGCGGCGCCAGGGGCCGCTTTCAAACACCCCATGGAGATAGGTGCCGGCCACCACACCGCCCTGCTCGCCGTAGGGCTGCCAATGGCCCAGCTCCGGGTCACTCGCCAGGGGCTGCAGGCCGCTGTCCGCCACAGGCGTGCTGATGCCGCGGTGCAGTTCGAAGCCCTCCAGGGTGAGGCCCTGGCCAGGCCAGAGCGCCTGGCTGCTGCGCTGGCGCAGGGCCTTGGCACCGCCGAAGCAGGTGTGCAGCGGCAGCAGGTTGAGGCCTGGCACCGGCACCCCAGCTGGGCTGCCGGTGTCGCCGCCCTCCAGTCCGTCAGGGTCTTCCAGTTGGCGTCCCAGGAGCTGGAGACCGCCGCAGATGCCGAACACCTGGCCGCCGCCGCCGGCATAGGTGCGAAGCCCCTCCCCCAGGCCTGAGCGCCGCAGGGCTGCCAGGTCGCGCAGGGTCTGCTTGCTGCCCGGCACGATCACCGCATCGGGGGCCCCCAGCGGCTCCCCCGGTGCCAGCCAGCGCAGCTGGACACTGGGTTCGGCCTCAAGGGGATCGAGGTCGGAGAAGTTGCTCAGCGACGGCAGCTTCAGCACGACAATCTCCAGTTCGGCGTCCCGCTTGCGGCCGCGGCGCTCCAGCAGATCGAGGGAGTCTTCCGGGGGAAACAGCTCATCCAGCCAGGGCATCACCCCCAGCACGGGGACGCCGGTGTGGCCTTCCAGCCAGCGCCGCCCCTCGTCGAACAATTCGCGCCGGCCGCGGAAGCGGTTGATCAGCAGGCCGCTGATCAGCGGGCGTTCCACCGGCCTGAGCAGGGCCAGGGTGCCCACGATCTGGGCGAACACCCCACCCCGTTCGATGTCGGCCACCAGCAGGCAGCGGGCCCGCAGAAACTGGGCCAGCCGCAGATTGGTGAGGTCGCGGGATTGCAGGTTCACCTCCACCGGGCTGCCGGCCCCCTCCAGCACCAGCCGGCCCCCGGGATGGGAGCCCTGCAGCCCATGCAGTCCCTGGCGGATGGCGGCCCAGCCCGGCCGGAACCAGTCGCGGTAGTAGTGCTCGGCGCGGCATTGCCCCACCGACTGGCCCAGGTGGATCACTTCGCTGGTCGAATCGCCCTGGGGCTTGAGCAGCACCGGATTCATGCTGTGGTGGGGCTCCAGCCCGGCGGCCCAGGCCTGCAGGGCCTGGGAGTAGGCCATTTCGCCGCCCACCTGGTCCACCCAGGCGTTGTTGCTCATGTTCTGCCCCTTGAACGGCAAGGGCGTCTCGCCGCGGCGGCGCAACACCCGGCAGAGGGCTGCGGTCATCAGCGATTTGCCGGCGCCGCTGCTGGTTCCCAGCACCATCAGGGGCCGGGGGGCAGATGCTCGGTTCACAGGCGGGGGCGGCGGCGGCGTATGCCGTGTTGAATCCGCTCCAGCAGGCTGGCAGCTGGAATCTCGCCGGGCCATTGGGCCAGCAGCTCCCGGCCCATCGGCGTCAGCCGCACCCGTTCGGTCAGGCCCTGGCCATCCACTTCCCGTCGCAGCACCCCCAGCTGGATCAGCCAGATCCAATCGGCTTCCGCCCGATCGGGCGTGAGCGCTCTGCGGCAGAGGCTGGTGGCGTCGTCGCGGCTGCAGAGCCCGGTACTGCTCAGCGCCCGATCCGTCACCTCGTCGTAGAACGCCCTTCGAAACGGTAAGCAGCGCAGGGCCAGTCCGGCGCGCTGCAGGGCGCGTCGGTCGTTGAGGAGTGGGCTGCTGGGGGGATCTGCCCGGTGTTGCATAGGGGGGATTCTCCCTGATGCCCATGCTCGTTCTCGCGTCGGCCTCCCCGGCCCGTCGTCGCCTGCTGGAACAGGCGGCCATTCCCCATCGGGTCCAGGTGAGTGGCGTGGATGAAGAGGCCATCACCGATCCCGATCCGCGCACCCTGGTGCAGCAGTTGGCCCGGGCCAAAGCGGAAGCCGTGGCCGCAGCTTTGGCTGATGGGGTTGATGGGGTGCTGGGGTGCGATTCGCTGCTGGTGTTTGAGGGGGAGGTCTTCGGCAAGCCAGCGGATGCGGCTGAGGCCCAGGCCCGCTGGCGGCGCATGGCTGGGCGCTGGGGGGAGCTGATCACCGGCCACTGCCTCATCCCCGGCCGCCATGGAGCGGTCGCATCCCTA
>JBIIQK010000031.1:0-11139 GCA_044342135.1 Cyanobium sp. | reverse complement strand
AGCGCCCGCACCTGCCGCAACATCGCCGTCTTGAGGCCGCTGAAGCTGAAGTCGTAGGGGTAGAAGCCCCCCTCGGGCCGCGACACCCGACCCTTGGGCAGGGCAAAGCGACGGGGATCCCCATCGCGGCCGGCCGCCTCGATCGCCGGTCCGCCGGGGTAGCCCAGGCCCAGCAGCCGGGCCACCTTGTCAAAGGCTTCGCCGGCCGCATCGTCGTGGCTGCGGCCCAGGCGTTGGTATTGCCCCGGTCCATCGACCCGCAGCAGTTCGGTGTGGCCGCCGCTCACCAACAGCACCATGTAGGGCCCGGGGGGCAGGGGATCGCCGAGCTGCACCGAGCAGAGGTGACCCTCGAGATGGTGCACGGCCACAAAGGGCTTGGCATGAAGGCGGGCCAGGGTGCGGCCGGTCACCGAAGCCACCAACAGGGCCCCCACCAACCCTGGAGCGGCGGTGGCCGCAATGCCATCCAGCTCAGCCAGGGCCACACCGCTCTCCCGGCACACCTGATCGATCAGCTGCGGCAGGGCCTCCACGTGGCGCCGGGAGGCGATTTCCGGCACCACCCCACCCCAGCGGGCGTGCTCCTCCACCTGGGACGCCACGGCGCTGGCGAGCACCGTCTGATCCCGCACAATCGCTGCCGCCGACTCGTCACAACTTGTTTCGAGGGCAAGAACCGTCGCCATCCGATCCGGGGAGCTCCCGTACTGTCCAGTGGTGTCATCCTGCCCCGCGGCCCTGCGTCCGATGCGCCGTCTTTTCTCCCGCAGACTCTTCGCAGTACTGCTCTCCGCCTTCCTGCTTCTCGGCTTCGCTCCCGTGGCTAAGGCGGATGTGGCGGGGCTGACCCCCTGCTCCGAAAGCCCCCGCTTCCAGCAGCGTGCCGCCGGCGCCAAAACCGAGCAGGCCAAAGCCCGCTTCGCGATGTACAGCCAGGCCGTCTGCGGCGCCGATGGCCTGCCCCACCTGATCGTGGATGGCCGCTGGAGCCACGCCGGTGACTTCATGATCCCGGGCATCGCCTTCCTCTACATCGCCGGTTGCATCGGCTGGGCTGGCCGCAACTACCTGCGTGCGATCCGCAACGACAAGGACGCCGCCATGAAGGAGATCCAAATCGATCTGCCCCTGGCCTTCAAGAGCACCCTGGCTGCAGCCACCTGGCCCCTGGCCGCCTTCGGCGAGCTCACCAGCGGCAAGCTTCTCGAATCCGACGACAAGGTCACGGTTTCCCCTCGCTGACCCCAGCGAGCCGCAGCCTTTCCTCCGGTTTTCTTCCTCCCCTTCGTCCAGCCATGAAAAAGTTCCTCACCACCGCTCCGGTGTTCGCAGCCATCTGGTTCACGGTTACCGCCGGCATCGTGATCGAGTTCAACCGCTTCTTCCCCGACCTGCTGTTCCACCCGCTCTAAGGGCACAGCCCACCGATGATCCGCAGACGCCGGATCTGCTCAAAGCGGCCCCTCCGGGGCCGCTTTTTTGATGCTTCCAGGTCTGCCGCGCTAGGCGGCCAGGCCCATCAGCCGCTCCAGCTCGGCCAGGGCCGTGTCGAGCTCGCCATTGACCAGCACCGCATCAAACTCCGACGCCGCCTCCAGCTCCACCCGGGCCCGTTCCAGACGTCGGGCAATGGCCTCCTCCGTGTCGGTGCCGCGGCCCCGGATGCGCCGCTCCAGCTCTTCAAAGCTGGGGGGCTCCACAAAGATCTGGAAGCCGGCGGCAAAGCTGCGCCGCACCTGGCGGGCGCCCTCCAGCTCGATCTCCAGCAGCACCGGTCGGCCCGCGGCCAGCTGGGCCTCCACCGGTTGGCGGGGGGTGCCGTAGAGGTTGCCGGCGAATTCGGCCCACTCCAGAAAGCCGCCCTCGGCCACCTGCCGCTCAAAGCCCTCGCGGCTGAGGAAGAAGTAATGCTCGCCGTCCCGTTCACCAGCCCGGGGGGAGCGGGTGGTGGCGGAGATCGACAGCCAGATCTCCGGGTGATGGGCCAGCAGCCGCTGCACGAGGGTGCCCTTGCCCACCCCACTGGGGCCGGTGATCAGGGTGAGGCGGCCGGGCGGGGCGCTCATGGCGGGCGTCAGCTCTGGCCAGCAGAGTAGAAGCCAGCCTCGAAGCCCATGGCCCCCTCCCGCCTCCAGGCAGTAGACGTCACAACGCTGCGGGCGGTGCTGGCCGAATGGCGACCGCTGCTGCTGCCCAGTCGCTTTGAAAAGGCCCAGCAGGCCAGCCCCCAGGCCCTGCAGATCGGCCTGCGCAGCCTCAGCGGAGTGCATTGGCTGGAGCTGAGCTGGCAGGCGGAAGCGGCGCGGCTGCACACGATCCCGCCGCCGCCGCGCCAGGGGGATGGCAGCACCCTGGCCCAACAGCTCCAGCACGCCCTGCGGGGCCTGGCCCTGGTGGAGATTCGCCAGCAGGGCTGGGAACGGGTGGTAGAGCTCGGCTTTGCCCGGCGCCCGGGCGAGCCGGCGTTGCGCTGGCTGCTGGCCGAACTGATGGGGCGCTACAGCAACCTGCTGCTGCTGGATGGCGACCGCCAGGTGGTGGCCCTGGCCCGGCAGGTGAAGCCGCAACAGTCCCGGCTGCGGCCGATCGGCACCGGCGATCCCTACCAACCACCCCCACCCCTGGCCGGGGAAGCGCCGCGGCTGGAGGAGGGCTTCGAGAGCTGGCAACGGCGGCTCAGCCTGGTGCCCCTGCCGCTCCAGCAGGCCCTGCGGGATGCCTACCAGGGCATCAGTCCGGCGTTGGTCCGCCAACTGCTGCCAGCCGGCTGGGGGGAGCAGGCCGTCAGCGCCCTCAGCCCTGCCCAGTGGCAGCAGCTGTGGCAGGCCTGGCGCCACTGGCTCACGGCCGTGGAGGGCGAGCAGTTCGGCTGGCAGGCAACCCCGGAGGGCTACTGCTGCTGGGGTCCCGACACGGCCCCCACTCCCCTTGCGGTCAACCGGGGCCTGGCGGCCTATTTCGCCACCCACCTGGGCGCCCAGGAGCTGCTGCAGCGGCGCCAGCAGCTGCGCCACCGGCTCGAGGCTGCCGCCGCGCGGGAAACCCGCCAGGCCAACGACCAGGAGGCCCTGCTGGCGGCGGTGCCGGAAGGGGAGGCGCTGCAGCGCCGTGCCGATGCCCTGCTGAGCCAACGGCAACCGAGCCGCCAGTGCATCGAGGAGGCCCAGAAGCTCTACAAAACCGCCCGCAAACGGCGCCGCTCCGTGGCGGCGATCACCCCCCGGCTGGAGCTGCACCGGCAGCGCCTGAGCGGGCTGGAGGCCAGCCTCACCTACCTCGACCAGGCCGACAGCCTTGAGCAGGTGGCCAGCCTGGCCGCCGAACTGGAGGCCCTGCTGGGCGAACGCCAGCGCGGCAGCCAAGGGGGGGGGCGCCAGGCCCGTCACGGCTCGGGAAGCGAGGGGGTACCCCACCAGCCCCTGGAGCTGCACACCGCCGCCGGCCTGCCCCTGCAGGTGGGCCGCAACCACCGCCAGAACGAATGGATCGCCTTTCGCCAGGCGCGCCGCGGCGATCTCTGGTTCCATGCCCAGGAAATCCCCGGCAGCCACGTGGTGCTGAAGAGTTCCCAGCAGGAGCCGAGCGAGGGGGATCTGCAGGCCGCCGCCGACCTGGCGGCCCACTTCAGCCGGGGCCGGGGCAACCGGCGGGTGCCGGTGGTGATGGTGCCCACCGAGGAGCTGCAACGCATTCCTGGGGCCGCCCCCGGTACGGTGCGTCACCGAGGCGGCACCGTGCTCTGGGGCGAACCGCAACGCGCTCTTAGCCTGCTGCCGGAGCCCACGCCATGAGCCCCGACCCCGACATCAGCGCCACACCGCCCGGCAGCACCCCGTCGACCGCTGACCGGTCGACCGCAGACCCGACTACCCCAGCCCAGCCCACCGCAGACCTACCCCTGGAAGCCCCAGCCCCGATCCGGGTCCCTATCCCCTCTGGCGCTGGGGACAGACCCGACAACGACTTCCCCGACGAAGTCGAAATGAGCCTGGTGGACCACCTCGAGGAGCTGCGCCGGCGGGTGCTGCGCAGCCTCCTGGCCGTGGTGGTGGCAGCCGCGGGTTGCCTGTTGGCGGTCAAGCCGTTGGTGCGGCTGCTGGAGATGCCGGCCGAGGGCATCCGCTTCCTGCAGCTGGCCCCGGGAGAGTTCCTGTTCGTCTCCCTCAAGGTGGCGGGCTACGCCGGCCTCACCCTCGCCCTGCCCTACGTGCTCTACGAGGGGCTGGCCTTCGTGCTGCCGGGCCTTACCCGTCGCGAACGGAACCTGGTGGCGCCGGCGGTGGCAGGCTCGGCGGTGCTGTTCGCCGCCGGCCTGGCCTTCGCCTGGTGGGCCCTGGTGCCGGCAGCCCTGCGGTTCCTGGTGAGCTACGGCGCCGACGTGGTCGAACCGAGCTGGTCGATTGAGCGCTACCTCGACTTCGTGCTGCTGCTGATGGTGGCCACCGCCCTGGCCTTCCAACTGCCGGTGCTGCAACTGCTCCTGGGGGCCCTGGGCCTGGTCAAGGCCAAGCCGATGCTGGCCGGCTGGCGTTGGGTGGTGCTGGCCAGCGCCCTGGCCGGCGCCGTGCTCACCCCCTCCACCGATCCGGTCACGATGCTGTTGCTCTCCGGAGCGATCACCGCCCTCTATCTGATCGGGGTGGGACTGGTGGCCTTCACCGAGCGGCTGCGCCCTGCCTAGAGCAGGAATTCACTGGCCCGGCCGGCAGGAATCTCCAGGGCCAGCCCCAGGGCCTTGCCAAGCCGGGGCTTGTCCGTGGTGGTGAGCAACCAGTGGCGCACCTGGCCCGCCACCCCGAGCCCGTTGAGCAACCCCACCAGCTCCTCGAGCTTGGCGCGGTAGCCCTCTTCGCTGAGCGGAAAGGACTGCTGCTCGAGGAAAGCCCACATCACCTGCAGATACACCCGCCCCCGGCGCTGCACCAGCTGCAGGTCGTAAGACACCTCCCAACGGGCCTGCAACAGGTCCCACACCTCCTGCGCTGACAGGGGTCCTTCGCTGGCGGCGGCTGGGGAATGGGGACTGGGGGGCTGGGACACGCCGGGGGTCACACGACGGATTGCACAACAGCATGTTGCAGGCCCAGCCGCGGCTAGGCAGCGGCGCCCCGGGGCCGCACAGGCAAGGTTCATAATGGGCGCCACGTTGTCCCGGCACGTCTTCATGACCCAGATGCCTGCGAGCGCTTCATCCGGCGGCTCAACTGGTGATGTGCCCGGAATGGGTCGTCGGCAGTTCATGAATCTGCTGACCTTTGGATCGGTCACCGGGGTCGCCTTGGGCGCCCTCTATCCCGTGGCCCGCTACTTCATTCCCCCCAAGGCCGCTGGCAGCGGCGGCGGCACCACCGCCAAGGACGAGCTTGGCAACAGCGTCACCGCCACCGGCTGGTTGAGCACCCACAAGGAGGGCGACCGCAGCCTGGTGCAGGGCCTTAAGGGCGATCCCACCTACCTGCTGGTGGAGGGCAGCGACGCCATCGGCAGCTACGGCATCAACGCCATCTGCACCCACCTGGGCTGCGTGGTGCCCTGGAACAGCGGCGCCAACAAGTTCATGTGCCCCTGCCACGGCTCCCAGTACGACGCCACCGGCAAGGTGGTGCGCGGTCCCGCGCCGCTCTCCCTGGCCCTGGCCCATGTGTCGGTCGAGAACGACAACGTGTTCCTGAGCCAGTGGACCGAAACCGACTTCCGCACCGGCGACAAGCCCTGGTGGGCCTGATCCTCCCGATCCCCGTTTCCCCCTTCCCGTCTGTCGCCTGATCCCGTGATGCGTCGTTCCCTCTCCCTGCTGCTCGGCTCCCTGGTGGGCACCGCCCTGAGCCTGACCGTGCTGCTCGCCGGCGCCAGCCCCAGCTGGGCCTACCCCTTCTGGGCCCAGCAGAACTACGCCAGCCCCCGGGAAGCCACCGGCAAGATCGTCTGCGCCAACTGCCACCTGGCCAAGAAGGCCACCCGGGTGGAAGTGCCCCAGGCGATCTTCCCTGACACGGTCTTCAAGGCGGTGGTCGAAATCCCCTACGACACCAGCGTCCAGCAGGTGTCCGGCGACGGCAGCCCCACAGGCCTCAACGTGGGCGCCGTGGTGATGCTGCCCGACGGCTTCACCCTCGCTCCCCAGGACCGCCTCAGCGATGAGCTGAAGGAGGAAACCGCCGGCATCTATTACACCCAGTATTCCGACGACCAGCCCAACATCCTGCTGGTGGGTCCCATCCCCGGTGACCAGCACCAGGAGATCGTCTTCCCGATCCTGTCGCCCGATCCGGCCACCGACAGCAGCATCCACTTCGGCAAGTACCAGCTGCACGTGGGCGGCAACCGCGGCCGCGGACAGGTGTATCCCACCGGCGAGAAGAGCAACAACGGTGTCTTCAATGCCCCCGTGAGCGGCATGGTGTCCGCCATCACCTCCGGGGACAACGGGGCCTCCGTGGTGGAAATCACCGCAGCCGATGGCAGCAAGGCCAGCGAGACCGTTCCCGCCGGCCCCACTCTCACCGTGGCCGTGGGTGACGCCGTGACCGCCGGAGCCCCCCTCACCAACGACCCCAACGTCGGTGGCTTCGGCCAGATCGACGCCGAAGTGGTGCTGCAGAACCCCGTTCGCATCTATGGGCTGCTGGCCTTCTTCGCTGCCATCGCCCTGGCCCAGATCATGCTGGTGCTCAAGAAGCGCCAGGTGGAGAAAGTCCAGGCTGCTGAAGGCCTCATCTGAGCAACGTGCTGGCCACCTTCACCTCCCCGGGGCCCCTGGTTTTCCAGCTGGGCCCCTTTGCCTTGCGCTGGTATGGCCTGCTGATCGCCGTTGCCGTGCTGCTGGGGCTCAGCCTGGCCACCCGCCTGGGCCGAGCCCGCGGCATCGAGCCCGGCCTGATCGCCGACCTGCTGCCCGTGCTGGTGCTGGGGGCAGTGATCGGAGCACGGCTCTATTACGTCGCCCTGGAATGGCGCCAGTATTCCGGCAACTGGCTCGATGCGATCGCCATCTGGCGCGGGGGGATCGCCATCCACGGCGCCCTGCTGGGGGGCACCCTCGCCACCGTGCTGTTCTGCCGCTGGCGGCGCCAGCCCTTCTGGCCCCTGCTGGATGTGCTGGTTCCCGCCGTGGCCCTAGGTCAGGCGATCGGCCGTTGGGGCAACTTCTTCAACTCCGAGGCCTTTGGCCTGCCTACCAATCTGCCCTGGAAACTGGCCATCCCCGTGGCCCAGCGGCCGGTGGAATTCCTCGATCAGGCCCACTTCCACCCCACCTTCCTCTACGAATCGGTGTGGAATCTGGGGGTGTGCATCCTGCTGCTGGTGCTGTTCCGCCAGGCCAGCCGGGGCCGCATCCAGCTGCTCCCCGGCGCCCTTAGTTGCGTGTATCTGATGGCCTACAGCAGCGGACGGGTGTGGATTGAGGGCCTGCGGCTCGATCCCCTCTGCCTGCTTTCCAATCCCCCCTTCTGCGAGGGGGGCCTGCGCATGGCCCAGCTGGTGAGCCTCGTGCTGATCGGCCTGGGCGGTGCCGGGCTCTGGTGGCTCTACCGCCGCCGCCGCCCCCTTCCCGACCCCAGTGGAGTTACCGCTTGAGCACCCAGCCCGTTTGGATTGTGGGGGCCGGCCCCGGAGCCCCCGACCTGCTCACCCTGCGGGCAGCCCGGGTGCTGGAGCGGGCCGACGTGCTGGTCTGGACCGATTCCCTCGTCAATCCCCAGATCGCGGCCCTGGCTCCCGAGGGGTGTGAACAGGTGCGCACCAGCACCCTCACCCTGGAGCAGGTGATGGAGGTGGTGCTGGATCGGGCCCGGGCCGGCAAGACCGTGGTGCGCCTCCACGACGGCGATCCCTGCCTCTATGGCGCCATCGCCGAGCAGATCTGCCGCCTGGCCGATGCGGGCATCGGCGTGGAGGTGGTGCCGGGCCTGAGCGCCTACCAGGCCGCCGCCTCAGCCCTGCAGAGCGAACTGACCATCCCCGGCCTGGTGCAGACCATCGTGCTCGGCCGCGCCGGCGGCCGCACCGGCGTGCCGGAACGGGAATCCCTGGAGCGACTGGCGGCCCTGCGGGCCTCCCTCTGCCTTTACCTCAGTGCTCGCCATGTGGATGAGGTGCAGGCCGAGCTGCTGCTCCACTACCCGGCCGACACCCCGGTGGCGATCGGCTACCGGGTGAGCTGGCCCGACCAGTGGCTCAGCGTCGTGCCCCTGGCCCAAATGGCCCAGGTGAGCCGCGAGCGCTCCCTGATCCGCACCACCCTGTACGTGGTCAGTCCGGCCCTGGCGGCACCGGAGGAGGCCCGCTCCAAGCTCTACTCAGCCAGCCACAACCACCTGTTCCGGGGCGGCGCCTGAGGCGGTCTCCCCATAGAGCTCCCGGGCCAGCCGCTCCCGATCAAAACGGCAGCCCAACCGCTCCACGATCGCTTCCACATCCCGGGCCCCATTGCCCAGGCAGCAGGTGCCCCCTGGCGACGGAGTCACGTTGAACACCAGGCCAGGACAGGCGGCAATGCTGGCTTCACCCAGCATCAGCTTGCGGTTGGTCTTGTCAATCAGCTGAGGGCGCACCCCGCCATAGCCCTCGGCGAAGCTGAGATCGCTCAGCTGCATGCCGGGCACAATCTTGCGGGCATCGGCCAGAAACAGGCGCCGCCGCAGCCAGGGCACCTCAAACAACAGGTTCTTGAGGATGTAGTTGCGGATATCGGCGATGCGGAACAACTGCCAGAACACGGCCAGCACGGCCCAGTCGAGCCGCAACACCTGCAGAAATTCCCAGAAGGAGGCTCTCTTGTAACGCTCCAGCAGCGGCAGCAGCAGGGCGGTGGGACCGAAGCGGGTCTTGCCGGGGGCGCGCACGTCGGGATCGCCGTGGATCGCGGCGAAGGGCAGCTTGTCGTTCTGCACCGTGTACACCTTGCCCTGGAGCAGGTCGGGGGTGAAGTAGAAGCTGCCGGCCACGGGCAGGCAGGAATACTGGAGCCCGTAGCCCATCCGCTGGGCCATCAGCAGGCTGTGGGCACCGGCATTCACCACCACGTGGCGGGCCCGGATCTGGCGCGGTGCCTCCCCGGCGGCACTGGAACAGCCGGGGGTCGGAGCGAGCGCCACCCGAAAGCCATCGCCCTCGGGGGTGATGGTGCCCACGCTGGTGCCGAGCTGCACAGTGAGCTGCCGTTCCGTGCCAGCCACGGCGGCCTCCGCCTGGGCCACAAACGAAGCCGACAGCTCCTCGTAATCGACGGCGGTGTAGGTGCGGCGGATGCCAATGGCCACGAGCTCTTCTGGCCGGGGTTGGCCATCCAGCAGGGCCACCTGGGGTTCCCAATCCGCAATCTGCTCTTTGTCGAGCAGTTCCATCGCCGGGAAGTGGGGCGAGAAGCGCGCAAAGCGCTCCCGCAGGAAGTCACATTCCTTTGGGCCTACACCGAGCACCATCTTCGGGGTGCGGAACACGCAGCGATCGCGGGTGGCGGGATCGAGCAGGTCGGCGTAGTGGACGATCATCTCGGCCGTGCGCTTGACCCGCACCGCCTTCTCGAGGGTGTAGTTGGTCTCGATGTCGCCGCAATGGATCGTCTGGCTGTTGTTGGTGGCCTTGGAATTCACCTTGGCCAGGGCGTCGTAGCGCTCCACCAGCAGGATGCGCCCCACATCGGTGTAGCGGGCCAGCTCGAACAGCAGAGCGGTGCCGCACACCCCACCACCCACGATCAACACATCAACGTCCCAGTCAGAGTGCGAGGGGTCGGAGTGGGAGGGGTCGGTGACCGGGGTGTTTGGGGTCGCGCTCACACGGTGGGGCTGGCTCTGCCCCCATGGTGGCTGATGGGCCGCCGGTCGTGTTTTAAGCTCCTGGGGTGCGGGCGATTAGCACAGCGGTAGCGCACTTCCTTCACACGGAAGGGGTCACTGGTTCGAATCCAGTATCGCCCATCTTCACTGGTTGAAATCCCCGAAGCGATCTGGCAAAAGCCAGACCAGCACAGGTGTTTCAACCAACCTCAAGGGAGCTGCAGCCCCCCAGCCAGCAGCCGGCTGGCGGGCAGGCGTTTTCCCGGCAGAATGGTCGAACCCAGGTTCTGGACTCGCCGTTCCGGTGTCGGACTCCCCCATCCCCGAGCCCATCCCTGCCCTGCGAGCCCTGGGCCAAGTCCTCCGCCAGGGCCGAGAAGCTCAGGGGGTAGGGCTCGGCGAGCTGGCCAACCGCCTCAACATGGGGCAGGAACAACTCCAGGCCCTGGAAGAGGGCGACGCCAGCCTTCTGCCGGAGCCGGTGTTCGTGATCGCCCAGGCTCGGCGGGTGGCCAACAGCCTGGCCATCGACGTCAACGGTCCGCTGCAGACCTTGCGGGAGTGCAGCGCCTTCCAGGCCAACCCGGTGAAGGTGGGTGAACTCACCCCCCGGCCCAGCCTGCGGCAGCCCACCAAAACCGGCAGCAGGGGTCTGCAGACCATGGGCCAGATCGTCCTGGCGGCAGGCATCCTGGCCGCCGCCATCGGCGGTGGCAGTGCCGGCTGGCAGCAGCTTCAACGGCAACAGTGGTCATGGCGGCAGTGGCCATGGCAGCAGGCCCGCCAACCCCAACCCAATGCGCCCGCCAAAGCAGCCTCGACGCCCTCCCCGGCAGCCGCGCCAAACCGCCGCCCGCCCAGCGTCAAGGACGACCAGCTGTTGTTGCGCAGCCCCCAGCCCAGCTGGCTGGAGGTGAAGACAGACACGGGCACCACCCTGTTCCGGGGCACCTTCCAAGGGGAGCGCCCCTTCCCCCTGGGCGGGGGATTGGTGGTCCTCGCTGGCCGGCCCGACCTGGTGCAGGCCCAGCTGGGCGCCGGACCGGCCCAACCCCTGGGCCGGATCGATCAGGTGCGCTGGCGCCGGTTCAAGGCTCCGGCACCCTGAGCCCGAGACCGCAGGCCTCCTGCACCACCGGTCCGCAGGAGCGCAGGCTCCAACGCTCGAGGCTGAGATCCACCTCGGGCTGGCCCGGCGGCGGCGCTGCCGGCTCCAGGGCAATGCTGACGGCACCGGCGAGGGACTGCACCCGCAGGCCGGCAATCACGGCTGCGGGCCGGCGATCCAGGGCCGCCGCCAGGCGCAGCAACAGCGCCATCGACGCCACCGTGCGGCGCTGGTCGCGATCTTCGA
>JBIIQK010000239.1:0-3224 GCA_044342135.1 Cyanobium sp. | reverse complement strand
CATCGTGGCGGTAGCGCAGGAAGCCTTCGAGCTGCTCGCCCTTCAGCACCTGGCGGCCGGGGTAGAGGTCGATGTAGAGGTTCTGGGCGTTGTCGACGTAGTACATGCGCTTTGGCACGTCGACTTCCACACCGCCGAGGGCGTCGGCCAGGTGCTCCACGGCCCGCAGGTTGACCCGCACGTAGCGATCCACCGGGGCATTCAGCAGGCTGGTGAGTTCTTGTTTCAGGGCCGCCATGCCGCCGAAGGCGTAGAGGGCATTGGCCTTGACGATGCCGTAGTCGGCCGATTCCACGAAGGTGTCCCGCGGCACCTGGGTGAGCTGGGTGGTGCCGTCCTTGAGCTGCACCGTGAACATCACGTCGGTGTTCTCGCCCACCTTGTCGGTGCCGATCACCAGGATGCGCCGGTTCGCGAGGCCGAAGGGATTGATCAGGCTGGTGAGGTGTTGGGGCCCATGCACCAGGGCCGCCATGGCCCCGCTGGCCAGCTGGGGTAGGGGCCCGGCCAGGCCGTAGCCGAGGGCGATTCCCAGGGCAAAGGGCAGCAGGGGCACACGCCGGCGACGACGCGGACCCTCGCCAGCGTGGGCGGCAGGCTTGGCTCGAGTTGGCTGGCGTTGCTCCCGCCCCGTTTTGCGCTGCTCGCGACCAGATTTGCGTTCTTCGCGAAGCTCTTGCAGGTCGGTGACCACAGCCCCGCGGCTGCTGTCGCGTCGGCTGCGACGCGGGCGGGGTTGGGCCTGGCTCATGGGGGCTCCTGCTGGCGGCACCATAAGGGCCGAAACCCTGCTGCACCAGGGGTGGGCGCCGCTTGCTCAGCTGGAGTGCCGCACGCCCACGTGGGCGGCAGCCGCATCGGCCTTGCGACGGGCTTCGGCTTCGTTGCTGCCGCGGGCCAGGGCCACGCCCATGCGCCGCTGGGGGCGGGCCTCCGGCTTGCCGAACAGCAGCACCTGGGTGTCCGCTTCGGCGAGGGCGTCAGCCACGCCGCTGTAGGTCACCCCTGGGCCGGCACCTTCGGCCAGGATCACCCGACTGGCGGCCGCTCCGAGGCTGTGGATGGCGGGGATCGGCAAGCCGAGCACCGCCCGCAGGTGCAGCTCGAATTCGCTCAGGTTTTGGCCCACCAGGGTCACCAGGCCGGTGTCATGGGGGCGGGGCGACAGCTCGGAGAACACCACCTCCAGCTCTCCGGCAGCGGTGCGGCAGAGAAAGAACTCCACACCGAATAGGCCGGCACCGCCGAGGTTGTCGGTGACGGCTTGCGCCATGGATTGGGCGGCGGCGAGCTCGGCGGCGCCCAGGGCGGCCGGCTGCCAGCTGGTTTGGTAGTCGCCCCGCTCCTGCAGGTGGCCGATCGGCGGGCAGAACAGCGTGGGGCCCGCCCACTGCTTCACCGTCAGCAGGGTGATCTCCAGCTCAAAGCGCAGGAACTCCTCCACGATCACCCGGGCTCCGGCGCCGCGGGCTCCGGCCAGGGCGGCGTCCCAGGCGGCGGCGATCCCCTCGGGCCCCGGCACCACGCTCTGCCCCTTGCCGGAGGAGCTCATCACCGGCTTGACCACCACCGGCCAGCCCAGTCCTGCTGCCGCGGCGGCCAGTTCATCGGCGCTGCTGGCATAGGCGAAGCGGGCCGTGCGCAGCCCCAGCTCCCCGGCCGCCAGGTCGCGGATGCGATCCCGGTTCATGGTGACGGCCGTGGCCCGCGCCGTGGGGATCACCGTGATGCCCTCCGCCTCCAGCTCGGCCAGGGCATCCACCGCCAGGGCTTCGATCTCCGGGATCACCAGATCGGGCTGGTGGCGGCGCACCACGGCTTTGAGGGCCTCCGCGTCGGTCATCGGCACCACCTCGGCCTCGTCGGCCACCTGCATGGCCGGGGCCCCGGCGTAGCGGTCCACCGCAATCACCCGGCAGCCCAGGCGCTGGGCGGCGATGGCCACCTCCTTGCCCAGTTCACCGCTGCCCAGCAGCATCAACGTGGCGGGCAGGGAGCTGGGGGCTGGTGAGGCCATGGGGGACACCCGGCAAGATGGGATTGATTTTCCTCCAAACCGGGGCGCCTGGATGGGTTGGCTGTTGGGATTGCCGTTCGGGTTCAGCACCGCCGGGGATGCCGCCAACGGCCTCCTGTTCGGCTGGGATATCGCCACCCTGCAGAAGTGGGCCCTGATCTATCTGGGCCTCTCCTCCCTGGCCTTCGTGGTGGTGTGGGTGGTTGGTTACCTGCGCCGGGGTTAGGGGAGATCCCTCAGGGCAGCAGGGTGAGCTGCCGCACCGGCGATTCCTCGTTGATGAAGCCGTAGGCCTCGAACACCGCCGGATCGGGGTGGGTGATGTGCTGGCCATCGCTGTGGCGCTCCAGCTGGAAGCCCTCGGTCGCCATGCGCCGCATCAGTTCGGCCGCCTCCTCAAAGCGGGAGGCCATGGCCGCCAGGCTGGCGCAGTCGGAGGTGAGGCCGGTTTCCTTCCAGGTGAAGTAGGCCATGGGGTGCGGTGGCAACGGCAGGGCTCAGGGCAGCAGCACCAAACCCAACCCCACCAGTAGCAGGCTGGCGATCCAAAAGCGGATCACCACCCCCTGTTCGGCCAGGCCGCCCAGTTCGAAGTGGTGGTGCAGCGGCGCCATCCGAAAGAGCCGGCGGCCCTGGCCCGTGGCCGGGTTCTTGGTGGCCTTGAACACCCACACCTGCAGGATCACCGACAGGGATTCGGCCAGGAACACGCCGCCCATCAACAGCAGCGGCCACAGGCTGTTGGAGAGCAGGGCCACGGCGCTGAGGGCCGCTCCCATGGCCAGGGAGCCGGTGTCGCCCATGAACAGCCGGGCCGGGTGGCGGTTGTGGGCTAGAAAACCCAGCCAGCAGCCGGCCATGGCGGCGCAGAAGCCGGCCAGGGACGCATCGCCCTCGTGGCCGCGCAGCATCAGCTGCATCCCCAGGCCGGTGAACACCACGGCGCCGCAGCCCGCCGCCAGGCCGTCGAGGCCATCGGTGAGGTTGGTGGCGTTGCTTTCGGCCAGAAATACAAACAGCCCCAGGGGCCAGATCAGCAGCCCGATCGGCAGCACCCAGCCGAGGGGCAGGCCGATGTCGCCGGCGTCCGCGCCCCCCAGCCACTGGCCCGCCGCGGCCCAGGCCAGAAACAGCACGGCCGCTCCGCCCTGGAGCAGCAACTTGCCGCGGGGTGTCAGGCCCGTGTTGGTGCGGCGGGTGAGGCTGC
>JBIIQK010000238.1:0-3239 GCA_044342135.1 Cyanobium sp. | reverse complement strand
ACCGCGAAATGATGATCTTACAAGTCCCTTCTATGTCGATAGATGAGACTCGTCTCAAGGCGAGACTGAGACATCCTCGATAAGTTAGCCGCCCGCTCTGCGCCCCGGCTCCCCGTGCTGCCTTCCCCGTGCCGCCTCTCCCGGCTGGGTTGATCACGGGCGAGGTGAGGCCCCTGGCCATGGCTGGTCGTGTGACCCGCAAGTTCAACAGCAGTTCTCAGGGGTCTTGCTTCAGTCTTTGCGACGGTCACAAAAAAAGACCCGGCTGAGACACGTGTCGGCCGGGTCTGAATTTGGATGGGCTGGGCTTCAAGTGCTGGTCTGCATCCCTTGGATGAGGAAGTCGAAATAGGGGCCCGCCATCGCGGCCTGATCGGTGCTCAGCAGGGCAACCGCGGCCTCCTTCATCGTGCGCATTGCCTCCACCATGCCGGGCATGGGAACGCCCAGGCTGTTGTACATCTCCCGGGCACCCACAAGGCCGATCTGCTGAATCATCTCGGTGCTGCCGGCGAGCACGCCGTAGGTCACCAGACGCAAATACCAGCTGTAATCGCGCAGGCACTGGGCCCGCTGCTTCTGGCCGTAGGCGTTGCCGCCAGGGGCGACGTAGTCAGGCTTGCGTTGAAACAGCTGCTTGGCAGCCTCATCAACAATCTTCTTCTCGTTGTCGGTGAGCACCCGAACCACGGCGAGCCGATCGGCCCCACCGCTGAGGTACTCCACCATGGAACGCAGCTCGCCGCCGCTCGGATAGCGCAGCTGATCATCTGCCTGGAGGATCAGATCCCGAACGACGCTCATCGCAGCGACCACACGCGTGCACCACTGTATCGACTCTGCCGGGGGAACCTGCTTGACGCTGCCAAGGTGTAACGCCCCTTTGCACGGCGTAGGGTGAGGGATTGCCTGGCGCGCTTGGACAGCCTCACCACCGGCAGCAACCTGGACCTGTCCACCGGGAGCCGGGTGGAGGTGACGATCACGGGCCTCTCCCACGATGGGCAAGGGGTGGCACGCCTCAACGATCGGGTTCTGTTTGTCTCCGGAGCCCTGCCTGGAGAGCAGGTGCAAGTGCGTCTCACCCATCGGGCCCGGCGCCATTGGCTGGCCGAGTTGGAACAGGTGGTGGTTCCCGCTCCTGAGCGCCAGCGCCCGCCCTGCATTTTGGCCGAGCACTGCGGGGGCTGCAGTGTGCAGCACCTCGCTGACTCCGGACAGCAGCACTGGAAGCACCAGAAGGTGGTCGACGCCATCCGTCGCATCGCCCATCTCGACACTCCCGTCTCGCCCCTGCTCGTGGCGCCCGAGAGCCTGGGCTATCGCAACCGGGCCATCATTCCGTTGGAGCGCTGTGAGGACGGTCGCCTGCGCGCAGGTTTTTACCGCCGCGGCAGCCACAAGATTGTCAACATGAACCACTGTCCGGTGCTGGATCCGCGCCTGGACAACTTGATCGCTCCGCTGAAGGCGGATCTGGAGGCCACCGATTGGCCGGTCGATCGGGATTTCCGCGAAGGGGGCGGGCTTCGCCATCTGGCCCTCCGCCTTGGCAGTCACAGTGGGGACGTGCTGATCACCTTGGTGAGCAGCCACGCCGAGCTTGATGGGCTGGAAATCCTGGCGGCGGAGTGGATGCGGCGCTGGCCCCAGGTGGTGGGGGTGTGTCTCAATCTCCAACCTCTCGCCACCAACACCCTGATGGGACCGGACACCCGGGTGGTGGTGGGTCGGGGTTGGGTCGAGGAGCGGTTCTGCGGTCTCAGCTTGCAGATTGCGGCCGACACCTTTTTCCAGGTTCACACCCGCCAGGCGGAGCGGGTTGTGCCCCTCGTGCTGGACGCGCTGGAATCGGTGCCCCCCGGTGCCATGGTTGATGCCTACTGCGGCATCGGCACGTACACCCTGCCGGTGGCGGCCGCTGGCTGGCAGGTGCACGGCATTGAGCTCAGCCCTGAGGCCGTGCAGCAGGCCCGCACCAACGCCAGGGAAAACGGGCTCACCGATCGGGCGTCGTTTGAAGCTGGCGTGGTGGCTGAGTGCCTGGGTGAGCACCTCGCCCACTGTGATGTGCTGTTCCTGGACCCGCCCCGCAAGGGACTAGACCCCGCCACCCTGGCCGCCATTTTGGAGCGGCCACCGGCCCATCTGGTGTACCTCAGCTGCGACCCGGCCACCCTCGCTCGCGATCTGGCCCAACTGGTGGCCCATGGGGGGTATCAGCTGGAATCCCTGCAACCGCTGGACTTTTTTCCCCAAACCAGCCACGTGGAAACCCTGGCCGTCCTGCGGCGTAGCGCTGCCGCCCCGTTGGAGACCTTGGCCGGGGCCTAGGCCCGCAACTGGGCACCCAACTGCTTCTCCAGGGCTGCCTGCACGGCGGCATGGGCGCGATCCACATCCCCATCGGTGAGGGTGCGGTCGGGATCGCGATAGCGCAGCCGGAAAGCCTGGCTGCACTGCCCGTCGGCCAGCTGGTCGCCCGAGTAGCGATCGACCAGCTCGGCATGCTCCAGCAGGGGCTTACCGGCCTTGCGGATCACCTGGAGCAGGTCCGCAGAACGGCAATCGGCGGCCACCACCACAGCCAGATCCCGCTCCGAAGCGGGCACGGTGGCAAAGGGTGCAAAGGCCGGTTGCCAGCGGTTGCGCCGCGTGGCTGCGGTGAGAAGGGCCCCCAGCTCGAGTTCAAACAGGTGGGTGCTGTCCGGTAGGTCGAGGGCCTGGGCCTGTTCCGGATGGAGTTGGCCGAACCATCCCGCGGGGCGCCCCTCCACCACGATCTGGGCGGCCCGCCCGGGGTGCAGCAGGGGCTGGTCCACCAACGGACGATCCTCGCTGGGGATGGCCAGGGATGCGAGGGCCTGCTGCAGGACACCCCGGGCCTGGCCGTAGGTGAGGGGTAGGGGCTTGCCGCTGCTGGTCCAGCGTTCGGCCCGGCGCTCACCGCAGATCACACCCACGAGCAGATGGCGCTCCGCGCTGCCGGCGGCTGCGCTGAAAACCTGGCCGATTTCGAAGGCCCAGAACCCGGGTTGACCGCTCTGCAGGTTGCGGCGGGCCGCAGCCAGCAATTCCTCGTGCAGGTTGTCCCGCAGGTGGCCGTAGTCGGCCAGCAATGGATTGGCCAGGGGCAACCGCCCTGGTGCTGCCCCCACCAGAGAAAAGCTGCAGGCCTCCTGGAATCCGGCCGCACAGAGCTGGCGGCGGAGTCGCCGCTCCACCTGCTGGGCGGGCTC
>JBIIQK010000237.1:0-3241 GCA_044342135.1 Cyanobium sp. | reverse complement strand
TCTGCTTGCGTCAGCTGGGACCTTGAAGGAGAGCACGTGGGCGTGACAGGGGAAGCCTCCAACCGAACATCCGAACTCGAGTGGGAGGTAGAGCTCGTGCATGCCGAGGGCAGCAGCCGGGTGGTGCTGGTGCGAGCCAGTCGGGGTGGGCGGGTCCTCGAAGCGGCCCTGGGAGAAGGCGCCACCGCTGAGGAGGCGGAAGACCGGGCCAGGCAGCGGCTGCAGAGGCGCCTCAGCGAGCCACCCACTCAGGAACCCGAGAGCACCACAGCCCCACCCGAGGCCGTGGCCAACCCGTTGGCCAACCAAGTGGCCAGCCAGGTCCCCCAGCCAGCCCCGAAGGCCAGTCCGCCCAGCGCCAAGCCAACTCCCGAACCCATCGCACCGGCCAGCCCCCAACTCCCCAGCCTTCCCCAAGAGGCGGCGGAAACCCCCGCCGATCCCGAGGACTGGAGCAGCGAACTCGCCCGGCTCGACCTGCAGCTGCAACGGTTGGGCTGGGACCGGGCCCAGGAGGGCACCTACCTCGAACGGGTGTTTGGGCACCCCAGCCGCAACCGGCTCACCAGCTACTCCGATCTACTGGCCTACCTCCAGGCGCTCGAAGGCCTGGCTGTGGGGCAGGATCCCGCCACCGCACCGGCTCCCCTGCGGCGCCGGGAACTGCTGCGACACTGCGACCAGCTGCTGGAGCAGCTGCAATGGGATCCCAGCCAGGGGCGCCACTTCCTCGAGCAGCACTTCAGCCTGGCCAGCCGGCAGCAACTCAGTGATGCCCAGCTGCTGCAGTTCAACATGCTGCTGGAGAGCGAATGGCTGGCCCAACAAAACCCTGGGTCCGGCAGCTAGCGGCCACATGGCCCAACGGAGCAGTCAGCAATGCCGGCGCACGAGCTGGGCCCCCAGCCCAAGGCGCTCCTGATTCGCATAGGCCTCCAGCTCCAGCTGCCGCACCCGTTCCGAAGCCGTGCGGTAGATCGGCTCCTCGAGCACGGCGGCGAGATGGCCGGGCACCTGGGTGGGCAGCCCCAGGGGGCGGGGACTGGATCGCAGCCCCCGGTTGCGGCAGCTCTGGGCCACATGGATGGCCTCATGGTTCAGCACCTGGGCGAACTCCAGGCTGCCCTTTGCCACCACCCTTGGCTGGATGCGCAGGGTGCGGGCGGCCGGGTCCCATTCGCCAGCAGCGCCTGGTTTGCGGGGCTGGGTGAGCTCCAGGTGCACTCCAGCTCCAGCCAACACCGTCAACAACTCGCCGATCGCCAGACGCTCGGCCCCAAAGCTGGGAGGGTTGGCGATCAGGGCCCGCAGCTCAGGCACGGTCAGCTTGGGCTCGCCGGCACGGCGGCGGTAGTGGTATCGGATGGCACCGTTGGGAAGGGTCTCCGCCCGGGGCAACCACTGCCTGTCGGCAACCGCCAATTGCTGCAACAGGGTTGCTTCCGCCGCAGGTGAGAGCCCGGCTGCAGGAGAGAGCCCGGCCGCTCCGGAGGCCGTACGGGCCAGCAGCGAGGACGCCGCTGAAGACGCCAGTGGGGACTCCAGAGACGGGGGCCGCAGGGGCCAGGTGGCAAGGCCGGCACCCAGCAGCACCAGCCCCCCCGCCACCAGGACCAGGGGCAGTCGAGACGGGCGGCGGGATCGGGCCAGAAACGGCAGGCAACCAACACCAGTCTGGGGCCGGTTGCGAAGATCGGAGTCACCTGGTCTCCGCACCGTCCATGCCCCTCTCCCCCCTGGTGCGCCAGCTGCAGCAGGTGCCGCTCACGGCGGAGGTGCGGGCACGCCTGGAGCGCCCAGACCGGCTGCGGCTTTCCGGAGCGGGACGGGCCGCGAGGGCCCTGGTGAGCAGCGCGCTGGCGGCCAGCAGCCAGGCGCCGCTGCTGGTGATCGTTCCGACCCTGGAGGAGGCGGGCCGCTGGGCGGCCCTGCTGGAGCTGATGGGCTGGGACAGCTGCCAGCTCTACCCCACCAGCGAAGGCAGCCCCTACGAGCCCTTTGACCCCACCAGTGAGATCACCTGGGGGCAACTGCAGGTGCTGAGCGAACTGCTGGATGGCCCCCGCCGGGTGGCCATGGTCGCCACGGAGCGGGCCCTGCAGCCCCACCTGCCCCCGCCGGAAGCCTTGCGGGCCCAGTGCCTGAGCCTGCGCAAGGGCGAGTGCGTCGATCTCGAAGAGCTGGGAACCACGCTCACCCGGCTCGGCTATGAACGCGTGCCCACCATCGAACAGGAGGGCAGCTGGAGCCGTCGCGGCGACATCGTCGACGTGTTTCCGGTGAGTGCCGAACTGCCCGTTCGGCTCGAGTTTTTTGGCGAGGAGCTGGAGAAGTTGCGGGAGTTCGATCCCGCCTCCCAGCGCTCCCTCGATGCCATCGACGTGGTGCGCCTCACCCCCAGCGGCTACGGCCCCCTGGTGGCCGATGCCCTACGGGACTCGATGCCCAATGGGCTGGAGCAGCTGCTGCCCCCAGAAGCCCTTGAGCTGCTGCTGGAAGGTGGCACCCCGGAGGGCATGCGGCGGCTGATGGGCCTGGCCTGGCAGCGCCCCGCCTCCCTCTTGGATTACCTGCCCCAGAACACCCTGATCGCCATCGATGGGCGGCGCCACTGCCTCTCCCATGGCCAGCAGTGGTTTGACCACGCCGGCGACCACTACGCCGACGTGGTGCAGGAGCTGGGTCTGGATGCCACCAGGGCGCCCGAACTGCTGCCCCCCCTGCTGCACCGTCCCCCGGCGGAAGCCTTGGAGCCGGCCACCGCCTTCACCGGCTTCGACCTCGAGGAGCTGCACGAAACCGACAACCACCCCAACAGCTTTGATCTGGCCTCCCGCTCCGTGCCGGCCTACCCCAATGCGTTCGGCAAGTTGGCCGGCCTGGTGAAGGGGTTTGTGGCCGAGAAGGCCACGGTGTGGCTGCTCTCCGCCCAGCCCAGCCGGGCCGTGGCCCTGTTGGAGGAGCACGACTGCATCACCCGCTTCGTGCCCAATCCCGGCGACGTGCCGGCCATCGAGCGGCTGGTGGAGCAGGCCACGCCGGTGGCGCTCAAAACCAAGGGCACCGCCGAGCTGGAGGGGCTGCAGTTGCCGGCCTGGAAGCTGGTGCTGATCACCGACCGGGAATTCTTCGGCCAGCACGCCCTGGCCGCCACGGGGTACGTGCGCCGGCGCCGCAAAGCGGCGAGCCGCACGGTGGATCCGGGCAAGATGCAGCCCGGCGACTTCGTGGTGCACCGCAA
>JBIIQK010000030.1:0-11288 GCA_044342135.1 Cyanobium sp. | reverse complement strand
CCCAGGCCGCTGAAATCCATGGCGTCGGAGACCCAGCCGTGGGGTCCCTTGCCGGTGACGTGCTTAATCACGGAGTATCCCGGTGCTCCGGCAGCCTCAATGGCCTTGAGCACCGCATCCAGTTCCCGTTCGCTCAGGATCAGATCGATGCGTTTCATGGGTCAGGGAGCGGCGGGAAGAACGGTGTTGACCAGCGCCATGTAGATGGGGATGCCCACGATGATGTTGAAGGGGAAGGTGACCCCCAGGGCTGTGGAGATGTAGAGGCTGGGATTGGCCTCCGGCACGGTCATGCGCATGGCGGCAGGAACGGCGATGTAGGAGGCGCTGGCACACAGCACCACAAACAACAGGGCGTTGCCGGGCCCCAGGCCCAGCCCCCGGGCGATGAGCACCCCCACGGCGGCGTTGAACAGGGGCATCAGCACCGAAAACGTGATCAGGAAGGCGCCGGCCTGGCGCAGATCCCGAATCCGCTGGGCCGCCACGATGCCCATGTCGAGCAGAAAGAAGCTCAGCGCCCCATAGAAGAGCTTGTCGCTGAAGGGCTCCATCTTGGTGATGCCCGCAGGGCTGTACGCCGCCACCAACAGGCCGATCACCAGGCTGCCCACCAGCAGGAACACGGAACTGTTGAGGAAGGCCTCATGCAGCACGGCCCCCCAGCGCATGCCCTGGGCATCGGGCCGCTTCTGGGGAGCGGCCAGTGTCACCAGCAACAGACCCACGATGATCGCGGGCGATTCCATCAGGGCGAGCGCCGCCACCATGAAGCCATCAAAGGGGAGCTTCTGGGTTTCCAGAAAGCTCTCGGCAGTGATGAAGGTGACCGCACTGATCGAGCCATAGGTGGCCGCAATGGCGGCGGCATTGAAGCCATCAAACCGGGTCTTCAGCACCAGAAAGCTGTAGAGCGGCACCAACAGCGACATGGCAATCGCCGCGCCGATGGTGGGAAGCACCTGTCCGCCCAGGCCGCTGTGCTGGAGCTCCAATCCGCCCTTGAAGCCGATGGCCAGCAACAGATACAGCGAGAAGAGTTTGGGGAGGGGGGATGGAATCTCCAGATCGGAGCCCACCAGCACCGCAATCACCCCGAGGAAAAAAAACAGAACGGGCGGGGAGAGCAGGTTCTGAAGGATCAGGCCTGAGTCCATGGGTCCAAACTCCAGCGCGATCGCATCGGGCCTGTTGCAACCGTAGGTCGATCGGCTGAACGTGCTGTCAGCGGCCGCTCAAAATTCGACCCTGGCGACAAGAAACCAGGCATTTCTGCCTACGGTCTCTGCGGAACCGGCACCCCTGGAGTGATTCGGGGGGTGGAATGTTCAACCCAGCCGGTTCCCCCCCAACCTGTCTCCGGTGTTGCGACACAATGGCGTCCCCTGTGGCCCATTGATGCCTGCGTTGGTCATCGCCAGTGGCAACCCCCACAAAGTGGCGGAGATCAGCGCCATGCTCGACGTGATCGAGTTGGACCTCAGGGCCCAGCCCAAGGATCTGGAGATCGAGGAGACCGGCTCCACCTACCTGGAGAACGCCCGGCTCAAGGCTGAAACGGTGGCCAGGCTCACCGGTGAATGGGCCCTCGCCGACGATTCGGGCATCGAGGTGGATGCCCTGGGCGGTGCGCCGGGCATCTTTTCGGCTCGCTATGGCCCCACCGACCACGAACGCATCCATCGACTGCTGAAGGAGCTGGGCGATTCGCTCTATCGGGGAGCCAGCTTCCGCAGCGCCATGGTGCTGGCCGATCCCTCGGGCACCATCCGGGCCGAAGCAGAGGGCATCTGCCGGGGGCAGATCCTGAGAACGCCCCAGGGCCATGGGCCGGGCTACGACAGCCTCTTCTACGTGCGCGAGGCCGGCAGCTCCTATGCCCTGATGGGGCCCCATCTCAAGACCAAATTGGGCAGTCGCGGCAAGGCGGCCCGGCAGCTGGCCCCGGAGTTGCGTCGCCTGCTGGGAATCAGCGGCTGAACGGACTGTCGCCAGGGCCGCTCAGCGCGCGCTGCTGTTGATGTGGTTGATCGCCCGCATGGCCGCAGCGGCCGCCTCTTCCACATCCCCTTCCTTGCCCGCCAGGGTGAGGCGGCCAAAGGCCCCCACCGCCTTCACATCCACCACGGTGATGTTCGCCGCCTTCTCGGCCTCGTTGGCGGCGATCAGCACGTAGCCGGCCGGCTCGGTTTCGAGGATGAACATGCTCATGCCGGCCTGGATCATCGAACCGCGGCGGTTCTGGCGGTTGATCAACACCGCGTGGTCAGGCGTGACGGCACGAATGATCTCGGTCCAGCTCACCTCGGCGCGGCTGCGGTCCTCCTTGCGATTGCCGATGGCCTCGAGCACCACATCCCCCGAATGGAGGACATTGCTCTGGTCGCGGTGGTAGAGGGCCAGGGACCCAAAAGCCCGCTCCACAATCATCTGGCCGAGCCGCACCGTGCTGGCCTTCAGGGCGATATCCGTGACCCGGTGCACGGCCATGCCGGGGGACACCTCCAGCCAGAGGCAGGCATCGCCGGGAATCGGCAGAAAGCCCTGGCTCACCGTGCCCATGTAGGCAGCCAGTTGGGGCTGCAGCGAATCGAGAAAGACGTAGGTGCGCAGCTCAATCGACTGCACATGGCTCGACTGGCGAGCGAGGCGGGAGCCCTCGCTATCCGTGGTGATGACGCAGCTGGCCCCGTCGCTGTCGGAGTCCACCTGGGTGCCGGTGATCAGGGATCCCGATCGGGCTGCGCCCATCGCTGATCTGGATGGAGCCCGCCCGGCGGACAGGCCCAACAAGCCGTCCTGCCGGCGACGGGTCGCCAGGTCGTCGCGAGAGGGCTGGCGGGCGGGCAAGGGAAGAACCTTCAGGCAACTGGCCGTTCATCGGCTCAGCTGCGGCTGGATCTTAACCCTGTTGCTCCCCGCCCCTTGCCCATCCGGATGGAGCCGGTACCGTCCGGCCAACGTTGATGGGACGGGTCCATGGCCACCAGACGCTCCAGCTCCAGTGCCTCCGCGTCCAGCAGCAGCAGCCGCACCAAGGCGGCCCAGGCCGAACCCATGCCCCACACCGACAACAGCGCCGATGGCACCGTCCCCGAGTGGATGGCCCAGGCGGCCGCCCAGGGCGTGAAGCCTGAGCAGGCCCTGGCTTTCATCGGGCTCGGCCTGATGCAGAAGATGGCCGGTTCTGGGCAGGAGTTGCCCTGGATCTGGTCCGAGGCCGAGGACGGCGGCCAGGCCGACCTGGCGTCCCTGCGTCAGCGCCTCGAGCTCACCCAGCTGGCCCTGCAGACCGGAGCCCCCCTGACGACAGCGGAAGTTACCCAGCTGCTGGGGGTCCGGCCCACCAGCGAGTCCGTGGAACGCGGTGGGCTCAAGGCCCGCCGGCTCAGCCGCAACGTCTGGAAGTTGAGCCGACTCGACGACACCTCAGGCCGCAGCGACGACGCCTTCCGCCGCCGCTTCTGAGCTGGGCAGTCTGGACAGACCAGACTGAACTGAGCCGATCGGGGGCTGGCTCAGGCCAGCCCGACCAGCTTCATCGATTCGTCCCACACACCCTGGGCCGTGCCGGGATTGCTCGCCTTGTCGGAGAGCTCCTGGCTGAACTGCTTGCCGCCCTGCTTCTGGCGGTTGCCCCAGCTCCAGTGCACCCCTGAGACGGCAAAGGCGGGGTCGGCGACCACCTGGGCGACCCGCTCGCCCGCCAGGGCCTGGCTCACATAACCGCCGGTGATGTTCTTCTGGAACCAGGGGAAGATCTTCTGGAACGCCTTGGGGGCATTCCGGAACAGGGGTGTATCGGCCACGCAGCCGGGATAGAGGGAGCTGAACACGATGCCGGTGGAGGTGTGCAGGCGGCGGTGCAGCTCCTGGGTGGTGATCATGTTGCAGAGCTTGCTGTCCTTGTAGGCCTTGCCCGGCTTGAAGGGCTTGCCATCGGCCATGGCGACCGGAGCCTTGAAACCCGCCTTGAAACCGGCCAGCTCCCCGAGATCGGCCGGGGCGGGGATGGGAATCTTGCCCCCCAGCTCCTTGGAGTTCGCCGTCACCGTGCCCAGCACCACCAGCCTCCGCGAGGCATGGGTGGAGCGCTGCAGATCCGGAAGCAGCAGCTGGATCAGCAGAAAATGGCCGAGGTGGTTGGTGGCCATCGAAATCTCGTAGCCCTGGGGGGAGCGCTCCGGTTCCTTGAGCCGAGGCTTGTAAACAGCGGCGTTGATCACCAGGGCATCGAGCGGGCGCCCCAGGGAGGCCACAAGGGTTTCCACCCCCACCCGCACGCTGTCGAGGTCGCCCAGGTCGATGCGCAGGTGGGTGAGCTGCCCGTGGGGGATTCCCAGCCGTTCAGCAGCGGCCGCAGCCCGCACTGGATCGCGGTTGGCGGTCACCACATGCCAACCCCGGTCAGCCAGGGCCTTGGCGGCATTGAGGCCGACTCCCGAGGTGGTCCCGGTGATCAGAACCGTTCCGGCAGCAGCAGCTTCGGCCATCGAACCCGTCGACAAAACGGGCCCCAACCTACGGGTTGGAGCGACCGGCTTCGGAGCTTTGCCACACCACCCGTAAACGGTTGGGGGCAATCCACTGGTTCTGCTCGCGGATCAGGCGCTGTTCCCCATCCACCATGAACAGGTGGTCAAACCGTTCGCGGGCTTTGGCGAGCTTGGCCCGTTCCAGGTCGAGCACCGCAGCGAGCTCACCCTGGCGCTCCATCCGTTCCTGATAGGCCGTGGCGAGTCGGGCGAGGCTGACCCCGGCCACCAGCACCAGACCCACTTTCACAGCTAGGCCGATGCCGCTGCAGAGGAGCTCCTGACGCTCGCTGGAGAGGCCCTGCTGCATGGCGATCTCGCCACTGGGCATCGCCATCACCGCCGCGCCAGTGGGCTGAACTGCCCCAGGGGCCGGCCGTCCCCGGCTACCGCCCCGGGCGGACCTGGCTGGGGCCTGGGCAGGCTTGGGGGCAGAAACAGATACCTGCTTAGAAACAGCTACCTGCGTAGGAACAGCCTTGGGCATGGTGACACCGATGGAGCTGGATCCCACGGGGACCTGAACGCTTGTAGCGGCGCTGCCCCCACTTGCCAAGGGGGACGGGAGCGCGATCAGGCCTTGTAGAGGCTGAAGCACAGGCGCACGGCCAGCACGCCAGCGTGGGCGGCCACCACCAGGGCAATCAACACTTCGGCCTGGCTGAGTGTGGAAACCATGGAGGTTCGGAATTGACGGGATGCGTCCCATTCTTTGCCCTCCGGTGGCTACGGTCCACCCTTGTGCTGCGCTGCTGTCACAGCTCTTGATGGCGTTCCTGGAGATCTCCGAACAGCAGATCCGCAGTCTGGATCTGACCGGCCTGCAGCCCTGGGCAGGCCAGGAGCCTGCTGAACTGGTGCAACAGGCCGGATCCCTGGAGCTCCACTTCCAGTGGCCCCGCGCCAGCGATGACCCCCGGGAACTCTCCGAGATTCCGGAGCTGCGGCTCTGGTCCCTGCGGGCCGATGCCGAATGTCCTTGGCTGCCGCTGCTGCTCGAGCGCAGCACGGGCCAGCTCACCCGCCACGGGGCCATGCTGCTGCCCCACCAATTCAGCCGCACCGAAGGCATCCGTTTTGCCCCCGAGGCGCTTGAGCTCTGGATCACCCACCGCCTGTTCGGCCTGGATGCCTGGGCCCGGCAGAACGAACTCAGCATCCGCCAGGGGCTTGCCCAGATGGCTGCCGTGCTCGGATTCGAGCTCGATGCCAGCTTCTGGGACCATCTCCCACCCGCCTGATCCCGGGCCCTAGCTGACGGGCCAGAGCACCAGGGCCAGGGCCCGCCGGCCGCTATCGAGGGCGAGGACCAGGGTGAGGGCCCGCAACATCCACACCAGCGCGGCGTCACTGACCCGGTCGAGACGGGAGGCGGACCAGCGGGCCGCCAGGGCCGCCGTGGCCCCGAGGGCGAGGCCGACGGGCAGCAATCCCCGGCCATCCCCCAGAAACGTGACCGAGGCCACGGAGGCGGACACCAGCACGGCCAGGGTGCTGAAGCGGATCGCCAGATGGATCGGCACCTGGAGGAACCGCACCATCAGCGGCACCATCACCAGGCCCCCGCCCAGGCCGAGCATGCCGGTGGCCAGGCCCGCCACCAAGCCCACGCCGGCGAGTGCCTGGAGATGCAGGGACTCCCCAGCCGACACCTCCAGGGCCGACTGGGAGCGGATCGTGCAGGCCAGCACCCCGTACATCAGGGCCTGCAGGCTGAGCAGGAGCCAACCCTCCACCCCATCGCCCACCTGGCTGAACAGGCCGGCGCCGAAGCCTGAGCCCAGGGCGATCGCCAGGGCCCCTCGCCAGGGCAGGTTGCGGCTGCGGAGGTGGGCCCAGGTGCCGCCGAAGGTGGTGGGCACGATGGCCAGGGTGCTAGTGGCCAGGGCCTGGTGGGGGTCGAGTCCCGTCAGCAAGAGCAGTGGCGAAAACACCAGGCCGCCGCCGATGCCCAGCAGTCCAGACAGCAGCCCCGCCAGCAGGCCCAGGGGGAGATAGGGCAGCAAGTTCCACAGCATCCGGGCAATCTGGGGCGATGCAGGCCTCCACAGCATCCCCCATGCCGCCCCTGCGCCATCTGCCCACAAGCTGCCTGACAGGCGACTGGCAGATGGCCATTGATGGCTGGCTGCTGGACCAGCGAGCCCCTGCCTTTCGGCTCTACCGCTGGGAGCGCCCCACCCTGTCGCTGGGGTTCCACCAACGCAGCCTCGAAGCCCATTGGGGTGAGCTGGCGGCGGCCGGGGTGATCGACCTGGTGCGTCGCCCCAGTGGCGGCCGGGCCGTGCTCCATGCCGGCGAGCTCACCTATGCCCTGGTCTGGCCCGAGGCGGTGGCAGACCGCCAGCGGGCCTACGCCCTGGCCTGCGGCTGGCTGCTGGAGGCCTTTGGGCGGATGGGGCTGCCGGTGGAGCCGGGGCGCCAGGCTGCCAGCCCCCAACGCAGCAGCTGCTTCGCCACCAGCACCCCCGCCGACCTGGTGCATGGCTGCGGGGGCAAGCGCATCGGCAGCGCCCAGCTCTGGCGGCGTGGCTGCCTGCTGCAACACGGATCCATCCTGGTGGCCCCCCCTGCCGACCTCTGGGAACGGGTGTTCGGAGCCCCTCCGCCCCATCTACCCCGGCTGCCCCTGGAGGGACGGGCGCTGGAAACCCTGCTCACCGAGAGCGCCCTGGCGTCCCTGCCCACGGCCTGCGGCGGCAACAGCCTGCGCCCTTTAGAGCCCGCGGAGCTGGCCACCATCGCCGGCCTACGCAGCGGCTACGACGTGGACCTGCCGGGGTGATGGCTCAGGGTGTGGCCTTGGCCTCGCCAGAGGCCAGCATCGAGCGCACCACCTGGGGCAGGGCCAGGCCCAAGGGATAGGTGCCCTGACGCCGGGCCGCTTCGAGCAGGGGCGGCGGCAGGCGCAAACCCAGCTTGGTCAGCACCGCTTCCCCCAGCTCGGGCCGCTCGATCGTGCCGCTGGGCAACCCGGCAGGGCTGAGCACCAGCAAGCGCTTGCGACCACTGTCCTCGAGTTGCTGCACCGCCTGCCAGAGCGGCGCCGATTCCTGGATCGACGGCAGGCTGGAGAGGGGCTGGATGTGGTCACCGATCCGGTCGCTGTCCCAGCGCTGCACCGGCAACGCCTGCAGGGGCTGGTCATCGATGACCCCCTGCCAACGGCCGCGATCGCACACCAGCAACCAGTCGCCCTGATCGATCTCAGCGGCCTGGGAAAGTCGGATCTGGCTGAGCTCCCGCAACCGGCCCGACGCCTCGAGCACCCGGAAACGCCGGCCGGCCGCATCGCGCACCTTCAGCTCGTTCAGCGTTTCCTGCAGGGCGAGCATCTGGCGCTGGTTGCGGGAAGCCCCCAGGCCAAACCAGCCCAGCAGCATCAACCAGGCTCCCCCCAGACCCGCTCCCCGCAACAGCAACACGGCCCCCAGGCCGATGGCCATCAGCGAGAGGAAGCGGCCACAGGCATTGGCCACCTCCACCCCCCGCCGCTGGCTGCCACTGACCTGCCAGACCAGGGCTTTGACAATCAGGCCCCCATCGAGGGGCAGGCCAGGCAACAGGTTGAACAGGCCCAGCACCAAATTGAGGCTGCCGAGCTGGTACACCATCGCGCCCAGCAGGGGTGATAGATGGGCCGCCCCGTGGGTGCCCACCAGCAATCCCACCCCCAGCACCAGGCTGACCGCCGGCCCCGCAGCCGCCACCAGCAAGGCCCCCCGGGCCGTGCTGCATTCCCGTTCCACGCTGGCCACACCGCCCAGCAGAAACAGGGTGATGCTCCGCACCTGAACGCCCTGGGCCAGGGCCACCAGGGAGTGGCCCAACTCATGCAGCAGCACCGAAACAAACAGCAGCACCGCCGTCACCAGGCCTAACCCCCACAGCACCGTCGCGCTGACCGGATCCTTCAGGCTGAGGCTGTAGTGCTGCTGGAAGGCGGCCGTGGCCAGCGCCAGGATCACGAACCAGCTGGGATGGATGCGCAGGGGAATGCCGCGGATCTTGAACAGTTGCCAGCCTTCCCCCACGGCCCCCCAGGGCGTCAGAGCGCTAATCCTAGAAAGGCATGCCCGATGGCGCCCCGCCCCATGTCGCCCCCCCTGCTGAAGATCTGCGGCTTGCGGACCGCCGAGCAGGCAGCTGCCGTTGCCCGGCTGGGGGCGGATGCGATCGGCGTGATTGCGGTGGAGGGCACGCCAAGATTCCTGGAAGCCGGGCTGCGGCCGGATGTCTTTGGGGCCGTGCAGGCGGCAGCTCCCACCTGCCAGAGGGTGCTGGTGGTGGCCGATCCCGACGAGCGGCAGCTGCCCGAGCTGGAGGCGGGCCGGGGCCACTCGGTGGTGCAGCTGCATGGCGCCGAGACACCGGAGCGCTGCCGGCAGTTGCGGCCAAAGCTGGGCTGTGCGCTCTGGAAGGCCCTGCGCATCCGTTCCGCCGCCGACCTGGAGCGGGCCTCCGACTACGCCGGGGTCGTCGACGCCCTGCTGCTGGATGCCTGGGTGCCGGACCAGCTGGGCGGATCGGGCCATCGCATCCCGATCGAGTGGCTGGAGGATTTTGCGCCCCCCCTGCCCTGGTGGCTGGCCGGGGGCATGCGCGCCGATCGGGTCGCGTCGGTCCTGGCCCGGCTCAGCCCCACGGGCCTGGATGCCTCCAGCGGCGTGGAACGCTCCCCAGGAGACAAGGATCTGCTCCAGGTGGCTGCTCTGGTGGCGGCGGTTCGGGAGGCTCCAGGGCCGCCCCCTGGTTGAGGGGGGCAATTGGGGTCAGGATCGGGGGACCGATTCCCTGGCCGATGCCCCGTCCCGCCCACGTCCCTTGCCGACCCCAGCCCGCCTGGGCCGGCTGCGTCACCCTGCTGCTCCTGGGGGCCAGCACCCTGGCAGGCCCGGTCGCGCCCCTGCACGCCCAGGACCTGGTGGGTTGCCAGCTGGTGGATGGCCAGCTCTCCTGCGTCCCGGGGGTGAGCGCCGATCCCCAGAGCCAGATCCAGGCCCTGCGCCAGCAGATCTCCACCGACCTGCAGCAGGAAAGTGCCGTTCAGCAGCAAATCGACGGCTTGCAGCAGCTGGAGCTGCAGGGTGCGGCCGTCCAGGGCCAGCTGCTGCAGGCCACGGCCGTCGCTGACGTATTGGCCGCCCTGCCACCCCAGGCCTTCCACTGGTACCGGCGCACCCCAGGCGCTAGCCAATGGCTGCTGATCTCAGGGGCATCGGGCCCCACCTACGTGCTGCAACCCGAAGATGTCTCCGCCCAGGTCATGGTGGTGGTGGCCGTGTCAGCCCCTGGTGGTGGGGCGAATCGCCAGGCTTCCACCGTCGTGGGACCGGTGCGGTCCTCCCCTTGATGGGGAAGACCGGGTTGGGCGAACCACTGGGCTCAGGTCAACAGCAGCGATTCCTGTTGCTTCACCAACTCGAAGAACTCGGCCTTGAGGCTCGGATCAACCCGGAAATCACCCCGCACCACCGAGTTGACCATGCTGGTCTGGGGCTCTTTCACGCCGCGCCACTTCATGCAGTAGTGCTGGGCTTTGACCAGAATTGCCAGACCCTGGGGCTCGCACAGACGCTCGATTTCATCGGCGAGGATCATCACCGCCTCTTCCTGGATGTGGGGACGGGAGAAGACCCAATCAGCCACCCGGGAGAATTTGGACAGACCGATCACCCGATCACCCGGTTTAATCCCAATCCAGCAATTGCCAAGAATCGGCACCAAGTGATGGGAACAGGCTGAACGAACGGAAATCGGGCCGACCGTATAGATCTCGTCAAGCTTTTTGACGTTCGGGAAGCTGGCAATCTTGGGCTGCTCGTGATAACGACCCTTGAACACCTCGTGGAGATACATCCGGGCAACGCGCTCGGCTGTTTCTTCGGTGTTGTGATCTTTGTCGATATCGATTACCAGGCTGCGTAGCAACTCGCGCACCTTGCCAGCCACCTCGATTTCCAGCTGGTCCAGCTCCCCGTCCTTGAGGTGGGCTGAAATGTTGTCGTTGGCGAGGTAGGCCACGCCGGCGGCATCCAGCCGCTCGCGGATCCGCAGGCTCACCGGCAGGGGCCCCGCATCCGGAGCACTGGCGCGAGAGGGAAGGCTGGACGGCAGGGTGGAGGTCATGAAGGGGCTCAGAACGCGCCGGCGGCGGGCATCAGGGTGAGGTCTTCCACCACCAGAGTGGCGGGCTGTTGGGCCAGATACAGCAGGGCTTCGGCCGCCCGCTCGGCGTCAAGCATGGCACGGCGATCGAAGGAACTGTGGACGGTTTCGCTCTCCCAGAGTGGTGTATTCACCGCACCGAGGGTGAGTGTGCTCACCCGTATCCCATGGGAGCGTTCCTCTGCCGCCAGGCAGCGCCCCAGGGAGGCCAGGGCGGCCTTGCTGACGCAGTAGGCGCCCCAGTCGGGGAAGGCATTGTGGGCGGCATGGCTGCTCACGTTGATGATGTGGCCACCCCCGGCGGCCCGCAGCCGGGGCAGCAGGACCTGGCAGATCTGGAAGACGGCGGTCAGGTTGAGCTGCATCATCCGCTGCCACTGCTCCAGGGGCATCTCCGCCAGGGAGCCCGTGTAGGCCATGCCGGCATTGTTGATCACCACCGTGGGAGTCAGACCACGGCCACAGAGCTCCTCAATGCCCGGCGCAATGGCGGCGCAATCGGCCAGGTCCAGGCCCAGTGTCTCAACCCGACGGCCCAGCGGGGCCAGCTCAGCAGCGAGGTCGGCGAGATCGGTCGCCGAGCGG
>JBIIQK010000236.1:0-3254 GCA_044342135.1 Cyanobium sp. | reverse complement strand
GTCCCCCCAGTCCGTGGCGGTGCGGAGTCGTGGTGAGCAGCAAGGTGCACAAGCGCTCGGTCCGGCGCAACCGGCTGCGGCGTTTGCTGCATGCCCACCTGCTGGCCCAGCCGATCGAGGCGGGTGAGCGGTCCCTCTGGCTGCTGCTGAGCCTCAAACCCGGCAGCGCCGATCTTCCCAGCCAGGCCTTGCTGGGAGAATGCAGCCAACTTCTCCACCAGGCAGGTCTGACGCCATGAGCACCGGCACCGGCGCAAGCATCCAGGAGACCGTCTATTACGAGGGCGGTCCCGCCAAGGGGGATCTGGTGTTCAACCTGCTGCTGGGGTTGACGATCATCGGCATCCCCTTTGCCGTGGGGGCCATCGTGCGGGCCCTGTGGCTGCGATTCCGGATCACCAGCCGCCGCATCGAGGTGAATGGGGGCTGGCTTGGCCGCGACCGCACCCAAGTGGTGTACAGCCAGATCCGTGAGGTGCGCAGCGTGGCCCGGGGCTTCGGCCTCTGGGGCGACATGGTGCTGGTGCTGAACGACGGCTCCAAGCTGGAAATGCGTTCCGTGCCCGGGTTCCGGGAGCTCGAGACGTACATCGAAGAGCGTCGTCAGGCCAAGAGCTCCACACCGAAGGGCATGGCCGCCTAGACCATCAGTCACACTGAGCCCACGCTCCTCCCTACCCCCAGAGCTCCTCTGCCGTGATCGGCTACATCTCCGACAACCTGCTGCTCCCGATCCTCGATTTCTTCTACGGATTGGTCCCCAGCTATGGCCTCGCCATCATTGCGCTCACCGTGGTGATCCGGCTGGCCCTGTTTCCCCTGAGCGCCGGCTCGATCCGCAATGCCCGGCGCATGCGGATCGCCCAGCCCGCCATGCAGAAGCGGCAGGCCGAGATCAAGGCGAAGTACGCCAACAACCCCCAGAAACAGCAGGAGGAACTGGGCCAGCTGATGAAGGAGTTCGGCAGCCCCCTGGCCGGCTGCCTGCCCCTGCTGGTGCAGATGCCGATTCTGTTCGCCCTGTTTGCCACCCTGAGGGGCTCACCGTTCGCCGATGTGCCCTACACCCTCAACCTCAAGGTGCTGCCGGCGGAGCAGATCGCAGCGGTGGAACCCAAACCGTTCAACAGCCCGAGCCACTCGATCTTCGTCACGGAAACCACCCACGTGCCCGTGATTGCCACCCTGGAGGGGGGCACGAAGCTGGGTGTGGGTGAGTCGGCCCAGGTGAAACTGCACACCAAGCAGGGCGACAGCTTTGCTTCGGTGCTCCAGGGCATCGACCACGGCGACGCCTTCGCTCCCACCTGGAGTGTGACCAAGGGCGAGGGCGTGGTGAGCGTGGCCGCTGACGGCACCATTACCGCCCTCGGCACCGGCGACGCCACCGTTGAGGGCAAGATTCCTGGCCTGGCCGCCCGCAGCGGTTTCCTGTTCATCAAGGCCCTGGGTCAGGTGGGCTTCATGACCGATGGTGCAGTCAACTGGGACATCGCCATCCTGGTGGCCGGCTTTGGGGCGAGCCTGTTTGCATCCCAGATCCTCTCGGGCATGGGCATGCCGCCCAACCCGCAGCAATCCACCGCTAACAAGATCACCCCGGTGATGATCACCGGCATGTTCCTGTTCTTCCCCCTGCCCGCCGGGGTGCTGCTCTACATGGTGGTGGCCAACATCTTCCAGGCGCTGCAGACCTTCCTGCTCAGCCGCGAAGCCCTACCCGACAACCTGCAGGCCATCCTCGATCAGCAACTGGCCCAGCAACCGGTCACCGTGAGTGCCAGCGGCGGCCGCCTGCCCTTCGAACCCAAGGGCAAGAAATAACCCCTTCCCCCTGCGCCGTGCCCGAGCGATCTGCCCCGCCGGAATCCCTTCTCCCGCAATCGGTTCCCCCCTCTCCGGGAGCAGAACCCTTGCGTCCTGTGCCCCTGCAGGAGCTCCGTCACCTGGAGAAAGGGCGTCACTGGCAGATTGAGCAGCCCATCTCCGGCCTCACCAGCCTCACCCCCGTCCGGGGCCAGCTGCAGGCTACCCATCGTGGCAACGTCTTGGAGGTGGAGGGTCAGGCGGCCACCATCGTCACCCTCTGCTGCGACCGCTGCCTGCAGCATTTCAACCATCCCCTGCAGGCCTCCAGCCAGGAGCTGCTCTGGATCGGCGAGACCGGGCAGATTGCCGGCGATCCGGAAGCTCTGGGGGAAGACGGCGACGACAGCGGACTGATGGAACAGCTCGATCCCCGCGGCAGCTTCGATCCGGAGCACTGGATCTTCGAGCAGCTCAACCTGCAGCTACCAATCGTGAACCACTGCGGCAGCGACTGTCCGGGCCCAGCCACCTGGACCAGCGCCAGCTCCGGGGTGGATCCCCGCTGGAGCGCCCTGCAGGGTCTCAACCCCTGAGCCTCCCTCCGTGACCGACAGCTGGGCCGACCAACTCGATCTGCTGATCCGGGCCCGCACCCCGATCCTCTGGATCCGCAGCCTGGAGGAGGAACGGGTGGAAACCCTCCTCGAGCAGGCCGCCCAACGGTTGGGGGGTCGCACCCTGCTGCGCTGGGATTTCATCGATGGCCTGAGCGGCGCCCCGAACCGCAGCGGGGAAGCCGCCCGCAACCCAATGGCGGCCCTGGCCTGCCTCGATCCCCTGCCCGTTGAGCAGGGGGCCCTGCTGGTGCTGCGGGATTTCCATCGGTATTGCGAAGATGCCGGGGTCTGCCGCCGGCTCCGCAACCTGGCGGCCAGCCTGCGCCAGGCGCCGCGCACCCTGGTGATCACCGCCCCCGACTGGTCAATTCCCCGGGAACTCGAAGACAGCATCACCCTGCTGGACCTGCCGCTGCCGGCCGCCGAAGAGATCCGCCGCTTGCTGAGCACGATCGCCAGCGCCAGCGGCCAGCCCCTCGCTCCAGCGGTGTGTGAGCAGCTCACGGCCGCCTGCCATGGCCTCAGCGAACAGCGGGTGCGCCAGCTGGCCGCCAGGGCCCTTGCCCGGCGGGGCCAGCTAGGGGAGGCGGATCTCGCCGAGGTGCTGGAGGAGAAGCGCCAGGCGATCGCCAAGAGCGAGCTGCTCGAGTACTGCCCCAGCGAAGCCACCCCGGCCGACATTGGCGGTCTCGAGGCGCTGAAGCACTGGCTCGAGCAGCGCCACATGGCCTTCAGCGAGGAGGCGATGCGCTACGGCCTGCCCCTGCCCCGGGGGGTGTTGCTGGTGGGACCTCAAGGCACCGGCAAGTCGCTGACGGCGAAGGCCAT
>JBIIQK010000235.1:0-3268 GCA_044342135.1 Cyanobium sp. | reverse complement strand
GTCGAGGCTGAGCAGGCCGATGCGGTGCTGCACGCTCTGGAACCCCTCGGCCGGGGTGCCCCCCACCCGCTGGGTGGGGCTGTCAGCTGTGATCAGCTCCGGCTGGGCGGCTTCGAGCTCCAGCAGCTCCCTGTAGAGGCGGTCGTAGACCGGATCCTCCATCTCCGGTGCATCCAGCACGTAATAGGCATGGGCCGCCCGGTTGAGCAGCCGACGCAACTCCTCCGCCCGGGCCTGGCCTGAACTCACGGCGGGGTCTTCAGGCGGCAGCCAGCTTGGTGATCCGATCCACGCGCCACTGCTCCTCCACCTTCACGAAGGTGAAGTCGAGGGGCAGTTCGTCGTTGCCGTCGCTCTTGAGCTTCACGGTGAGGATCAGCTGGCCGTCATCGAGCCGGGGCCGGCCGGATTTGAGGTTGCGGTATTTGTTCAGCCGCAGACCCGCCAGGAAGCGAATGAACTGCTGGCGGTTCACGTGGGAGCGGTAGTTCTTGGTGGTGAGCAGGTAAGCCCCATCGATCTGGCCGCTGGCCACCTGGGTGAAGAACTGCTTGATCAGGGGGTTGATGCCGCGGGCGCTGAGCACCAGCTTCACCGCCGTGATCGTCCAGTAGAGGAGCAGGGTCCCGGCTCCGGCCAGCAGGGCCTTGGTGCCGATGTCGCGGGTCAGACCCCAGTCCATCTCGGGTGCAGGTGCATTTGGAACGTCAGAGTCTGACCGACCGCCGGGGCTGGGCGGGCCCCCTGGCCCCAGCCCGCCACAATGCGCGCACCGTCTGTGCCCCCGGTGGCATGCCCCTGGAGCCCCTGCTGCCGCTGTTCCACCGGCTCGACCGGGAGCACTTCGAGGGATCGCTGGCGCCCGAGGGCCAGCGCCTGGTGGAGCTGCGCTGGAGTGACGGCCGCATGCGTCGCACCGCGGGGATGTATCGGTTTGGTCGCCACCCTGACGGGCGGCGCCTGTGCGAGATCGTGCTGTCCCGCCCCCTGCTGGAACCCCTGCCCCGGGAGGCCACTCTCAGCACCCTCTGCCACGAAATGATCCATGCCTGGGTGGATCGGGTCGTGGGCGCTCAGGAGGTGCATGGACCCCACTTCCGCGCCCGGATGGCCGCCATCAATGGGGCCCAGAGCGCCTTCCAGGTGAGCATCCGCCACCGCTATCCCCTGCCCGCCAGCACCACCTCTCCGCGCTGGTTGGCCTGTTGTCCGAATTGCCAGGTCCGCGTTACCTACCGCCGCCGGGTGCAGGGTCTGGCCTGCCGGTTCTGCTGTGAGCGGCTCCACGGTGGCCGCTGGCATGCCAGCTGCCTGTTGCAGTTCGAGCAGGCGGCCTAGGGTCGCACCAGCACGGCAGCGGCATGGGCGTCTTCCTCTGGACCCTGGAATTCGGGGGGCTCACGATCGCGTTGGTGGGGCTGGGCCGGGAGCGCTGGCTGGCGGGTCGGCGGCGCTAGCGGGATCCCTAACCTGGGCCCATGCCTGAATCCTGGTCCGACCGTCGCCCGGCCCCGCGCCGCGGCTCCGATCCGCTCGAGCAGCGCCTCGATCGGCTGGTGAGTGCCGGCCGCCAGTTGGTGGATGGCGTGTCCGGTGCCCGGCCGGGGTCCCGCGCGTCGGGCCGCCCGGGCTTGCCGCGGCTCGATGGCCTGGGCCGCTGGGTGGAAGACAAGCTCGACTGGATCCTGGAAGAGGAGGACGATTGGCGCGAGCCCTGGCAGGAGGTGAGGCGGGAGGCCCGGCCGGAGCCAAGGTCAGTGGCCAAGCCGGATCTCAGGCCGGAGCCCAGGGCTGAGATCCGGCCGCGGCGTCGGCCCCTCGAGGCCATCTCCCGCCGCCGCGCCGAGCCCCTGCCGGCCGATGGGGCCGAGTGGCCCAGTGACGACGCCTTTGTGGTGCCCCGTTGGCAACGGGGGGCTGCCGCACCTGCGCCGGAGACACCTCTTGGGTCCAAGTCAGGGCCGGCGCCGCAGGACCTGCCTCCGACCTCCCCCGGTCGGGCGTTGCCCCGCTCCACCCGGCGCCGGGCCGGCAGCTGAGCGGCCGAAGCGGAAATCACCCCTAGCCTGACCGCAGTTGCAGTCCGATGGCATGGGCAGCCTGGTGGTGGTGGGGTTCCCCAAGGCCGAGGAGGCCGAGCAGGTGCGGCGCGAGCTGGTGGACATCCAGCGTGAGCAGTTGATCGCCCTCGAGGATGCGGTGGTGGTGGAGCACGACGCCGAGGGCCAGGTGCACCTGCGTCAGGCGATCAACCTCACGGCGGCCGGAGCCCTGGGCGGGGGCTTCTGGGGCACCCTGGTGGGCCTGCTGTTCCTCAATCCCCTGCTTGGGGCCGCCGTGGGCGCAGGTGTGGGTGCGGCGTCCGGCTCCCTTTCCGACATCGGCATCAACGATGCCTTCATGCGCGAGCTGGGCGAGACCCTGCCCAGCGGCAGTGCGGCCCTGTGCCTGTTGGTGCGGGAGGCCACGCCGGATCGGGTGATCGAGCGCCTGCGCGCCCATGCCCCCCACGCCAAGCTGCTGCGCACCAACCTCAGCCACACGGACGAGGATCAGCTGCGGGAGCTGCTGGAGCGGGCCCGTCTGCAGGCGGAGGCCTTGCGCTTGGGTTGAGCGTGTTGTCTCACCTGAAAGCTGCAGCCCCGTTGCTTCAGCTCCAGGTTCACCGGGGTGACGAGGTCCTGGGGAAGGTCGCCGGCCATCTCCTCAGCCGAGATGCTGATGGAGGGCGACCCCTGCACCAGGGCAGCCAGGAGGTCGGCCCACTGGCTGATCAGATGGTTCTCGGCCATGGGCCGTAGCCCCTGCCCCTGCAGCAGTGGGGCACAGCCCTGCTCGTTCCACACGGCGCTGGGGTTGGGCGAGTGGGGATGGTGCTGATAGGCCAGGCCCTGCGTCAGGGCCTGGGCACTGGGGGCCCCATTCCCCTGGCGCAGGCCGGCATCACTGAGCAGACGGCCGCAATGCACCGCTGAAATGCCATAGATCCGGCCCAGATCGGTGAGGCTCAACCAGTGGGTCTCCGCCGCTGGGGCGGAGGGTGGTTTGGGGGTGGTCATGGCCAGGACTCCCGGCGCGATTGGCCCCATGCTGGCTAAAGCATGACCTGCGTCAATCCGTCAAGCCCCCTTTGCTGCAACCCGTTACCGAGTTTGCAAACTGTTATGGCATTGTGGTGCGGTTTGCGACAGGCCTGCGGTCGGCCCGCCAGTGGCGGGCCCCAACCAGGTTTCCAGGGCCGGCGAAAACACCTCCCGGATCACGGTCA
>JBIIQK010000234.1:0-3273 GCA_044342135.1 Cyanobium sp. | reverse complement strand
GGTGAGCTGGGTGAGGTCGTTGGAGCCGATCGAAAAGCCATCGAAGCGCTCGGCAAACGCCTCAGCCCCCACCACATTGCTGGGCAGCTCGCACATCACATACACCTCCAGGCCGTTCTCGCCCTGCACCAGGCCGGAGCGGGCCATTTCCGCCAGCACCTTGTCGCCCTCCTCCGGGGTGCGACAGAAGGGCACCATCGGGATCACGTTGGTGAGGCCCATGGCGTCGCGCACCCGCCGGAAGGCCTGACATTCGAGGGCAAAGGCGTCGCGGAAATCGGGGGCGTAGTACCGCGACGCCCCCCGCCAGCCGATCATCGGGTTCTCCTCACTGGGCTCAAACGCGGCGCCCCCGAGCAACTTGGCGTACTCGTTGCTCTTGAAATCGGAGAAGCGCAGGATCACCGGCCGGGGATAGAAGGCCGCGGCAATGCGGGCCATGCCCTGGGCCAGCAGATCCACGTAGTACTCCGCCGGGCTGGCGTGGCCCGCGGTCAGCCGGGCAATCTCCTGCCGTTGGCCGGGGTCAGCCACCCGCTCCGGCTGGAGCAGGGCCATCGGATGCACCTTGATGTGGTTCGCGATGATGAATTCCAGGCGGGCCAGGCCCACCCCGTCGCAGGGGATGGCGGCCAGGTTGAAGGCCTCCTCCGGATTGCCCACGTTCATCAGGATCCGGGTGCGGGTGGCCGGCAGATCACCGATGGCCTGCTCCGTCACCGAAAACGGCAACGTGCCCCGGTAGACCCGGCCCACATCCCCCTCGCAACAACTGATCGTGATGGCATCGCCGTCCTGGATGCGGCGGGTGGCCTCCCCAGTGCCGACGATGGCGGTGATGCCCATCTCCCGGGCAATGATCGCCGCGTGGCAGGTGCGCCCCCCCTGGTCGGTCACCACGCCGCAGGCCCGCTTGAGGATCGGCTCCCAGTCGGGATCGGTGCGCTCGGTGATCAGCAGATCGCCGCTCTCGAAGCGCTCGATCTCGGAGGGATGGCGGATCACCCGCGCGACGCCGCTGCTCACGGAGGCCCCGATGGCGCGGCCGCTCACCAGGGTGTCGGCCTGGTGGGGCTCCAGGTGCCAGCTGCGCAGCACCGCCTGCTGCTGGCGCGACTGCACGGTTTCGGGGCGGGCCTGGAGGATGAACAGCTCCCCGGTGAGGCCGTCCTTCGCCCACTCGATATCCATCGGCGTGGGGGAGCCGCGCCGGGCGCTGTAGTGACGCTCGATGCGGCAGGCCCAGCGCGCCAGGGTGAGGCACTCGTCGTCGCTGAGGGCAAAACGATCCCGCTCAGGCTGGGGCACGGGCTCGTTGTGCACCGGCGCTCCCGACGCCCCGGCCTCACCGCCCACACCAACCACCATCCGGATCGCCTTGCTACCCAGCCGCTTGCTGAGAATCGGCGCGAAACCCTGCTCCAGGGTGGGCTTGAAGATCAGCACCTCATCGGGGTTGACGGCCCCCTGCACCACGTTCTCGCCCAGGCCGTAGGCGGCGGTGAGCAGCACCGCATCACGGAACCCGGTTTCGGTGTCGATGCTGAACATCACCCCGGCGCAGGCCAGATCCGAGCGCACCATGCGCTGCACGCCGATCGAGAGGGCCACCTCCAGGTGATCGAAACCGTTGAGCTGGCGGTAGGAGATCGCCCGGTCGGTGAACAGGGAGGCGTAGCAGCGCCGGCAGGCCTCCAGCAGGGCCACCTCCCCCTGGATGTGCAGGAAGGTCTCCTGCTGGCCGGCAAAGCTGGCATCGGGGAGATCTTCGGCGGTGGCGCTCGAGCGCACGGCGACCGCCGGCAACACGCCATCTGGGGTTGCCAGGGCCCGATAGGCCGCCAGGATCGATTCGGCCAGGTCGGCGGGTAGGGCCGCCGCCAGCACCAGCTCGCGGGCGGCCTGACCGGCACGCTGCAGGGCGCCGAGATCGTCGGCATCCAGGCTCCCCAGCAGCTCCCGGAGAGGGGCGATCAAGCCATTGCTGCGCAACAGGTGGCGGTAGGCAGAAGCGGTGGTGGCGAAGCCGCCCGGCACCCTCACTCCCTGATCACCGAGCTCGCGGATCATCTCGCCCAGGGAGGCGTTCTTCCCACCCACATCGGCGATCGCCTCGATGCCCACCGCAGCGAAGGGCACCACCAGGGTTTCAGCAGAGAGCATCAGACCAGGGCAGCCAATCCGACTCTGGCGCCGGCTGGCGCCATTGGGGCAACTGTGAAGCCCGACCAGCCGGCCCCTCACCCCCTGTCGCGGGCCCGAAACGGATGCCACAGTGGGGCGTGCCTGTTCGTCGCCCAACGGTTTCCGTGTCTCGTTCTCCCCTGGCCTGGATCGCAGCTTCCGCCCTCGGCACGACAGCCCTGTTGCTGGGCCCATCGGCCCTGGCCCAGTCAGGAGCCGCTCCTGCCGCAGCGGCCAAGCCCGCCTCCGTGGAGACGATGAACGACATGGCCCTGGCCGCTGCCGTCAACGTCTGTGAGCTGGCGGTGGAGCAGAAGGTGCCCGTCCAGAACGCGGTCATCTCCAACGCCAAGGCCATCACCTATGTGGTGACCGCAACCCACGGTGGTCAGATCGCCGGAGCCGGGAAACTGGAAGCCTCCCAGATCGTCAACGGCACGATTGTGCAGATTGTCGGCCGGGTGAAACAGGGCTGCTATCCCAAAATCACCGCAGATGACAAGAAATTCGTCGACGAGGTGATCGCTCAGTTCACCGCCCAGACCAAGCAACAGCAGAAGAAGTAACCCGCTCGATCCACCGGGCCCCATTCGATCCGGTGTTCAGTCCGAATCCGAGCTCTCCGGGGCACTCTCGGGGAGCAGCTGGGCGAGCAGACCCGCGGCCATCAGCACCCCCCCCAGGCTGAGCGCCAACCCCTTATTGGTCGCAGCAGGCCCGTCGCTCCAGACGCCCGCCGCCAGGAAGGCTCCCCCCAGCAGGAGGGATGGCACCAGCACGATGCCCTTGGCAGTGCGGTTCAGGCTCACGGGATCTCAGGACGCAGGGGGTTCAGGAGCCGACCCTGGCACAGTCACCGGGGGCGGTGGCGTCAGTCTGGGCCAGGCCCGCGGCAATCAGGCCGGCGCCCACGTCGTCAGCCGAGCCAATCTTCTGCACCCGGGCCAACAACACCCCCTGGTTCTGGCCCATGGGACGCAGGTTGACCCGGGTATGCCGCGGCAGCGCCTGCCGCAACCAGACCAGGGCCTGATCCTGCTGGGCGCCAGACACCGCAATGCAGGCCAGTTCAACGGTGTAGCTGCGGTT
>JBIIQK010000233.1:0-3280 GCA_044342135.1 Cyanobium sp. | reverse complement strand
GGGGCAGTCGCATTCCCCGACCACGGGGCCGTGGCGCGGGCCCCCGCCCCGCCCCGGGCCCGCGGGGCCCTTGGACTCGCCCCTTAGAGTCAGGCCAAGTTTTAAGGGCCATCTGTGCGTCGGTCGTCCCGTCTGATCTGCGGCTCCCTGTTGACCGCGCTGGCCCTCGCCGCCCCGCTGCTGCCCGCCGCGGTTCAGGCCCAGCAGGATCCCCAACGGGCCCTGGAGTCCTCGGGCAGCCCCTTCAACCTCGAAGCCGTGCGAGCCCTGTTGGCCCGGGGTGATGCCGCCGCCGCCAACGGCAACCTCGCCGAAGCCCGCAAGCTCTACGACCAGGCCCGCGATGCCTGCCGCCGGCTGCTGGGTTTCTACCGCGACCTGAGTGGCTCCTTCCGGGGCCTCGATGCCCGCATCCCCCGGGAAATGGACCAGAAGGGCCGGGAAGCCCTGGAAACCATGGCCCAGGCCAACCTCCGCTTGGCGGCCGTGTTCCGCCGCCAGAATCAGCCTGAGGTGGCCGTGCCCCTGCTGGTCGAGGTGGTGAAGGTGATGACCCCGGCCAACCCTGAGGGGCGCAAGGCCTACCAGAACCTGGTGGAGATCGGCTTCGCCGCCAGCCCGTACACCGCCGGCGATGCGGCAGCCCCTGGTAAGTGAGCCCTAGATTCCCGTCGTTCGCCGCATGGTCTCCCCGATGGTGCATCCCGACCAGGTGAAGGCGGCCATCACGCTGGCCATGCCTGATGCCTCCGTGGAGGTGGAAGATCTCACCGGCGGTGGCGACCACCTGCAGGTGACGGTCGTGTCATCCGCCTTCGACGGGCTCACCCGGGTCAAGCAGCACCAGCTTGTCTATGGCGCCCTGCGCCAGGAACTGGCGAGCGAAGCGATCCACGCCCTGGCCCTGCAAACCTCCACTCCTGCCTGAGTTCATGGAAGCCACCACCCGTCAACGCATTGAAGAGCTGCTGGCGACCAGCCCGGTGTTCGTGTTCATGAAGGGCAGCAAGCTGATGCCCCAGTGCGGCTTCTCCAACAACGTGGTGCAGATCCTGCACTCGGTGGGCGTGCCATTTGACACCTTCGATGTGCTCTCTGACCCGGAGATCCGTCAGGGCATCAAGGAATTTTCCGAGTGGCCCACCATTCCCCAGGTGTATGTGAAAGGGGAATTCATCGGCGGTTCCGACATCCTGATCGAGATGTACAACTCCGGCGAATTGCGCGAAAAACTCGAGATTGCCCTGGCCAGCTGACCCGGGTTGCGCTGGCCTGCGCAGGCCGAAGGTCAGTGGCGCTCGGTTTCGTAGAGGCTGCGGGGGTCCCCGTCGGGCCCGATGAAGCTGGAGGGATCCATGATCCAGCGGTCGATCAGTTCTTCCAATCGGCGCTGGGTCAGGGCATCAAGCACGGCCGTGCGGCGCAGGGCATGCAGATAACCATCGGCGTACAGGCGCAGTTCCGCCGGACTGTGGAAGCGATGGGCCAGTTCCTGGCAGGCATCACAGAGCGACTGGAAGTGCCGGATGGCGTCGGGATGGTGGAGCGCGGTCATGGGGTCAACAACCCTGGAGCCATTCTGGCCCTCCGGGCTAGGGGGTGCGATCGTCAGGGTCTGAGCAAGCGCATCGGCTGATACGCGGTTGGCCTGGCCAGTGCCGTTAGCCTTGGGCCACTACCCAACCCGATCCCATCAGCTCGTCGTCCCCGCCAGTACCAGCCGGTTTGCCCCCATCCCAGGCTGGAGGTCAGCCCCAACGGGTTCTGGTGGTGGATCCGCACGCCACCCTGCGTACGGTTCTGGCCCAGCGGCTTCGCCAGGACGGCCATCTGGCTGCCGCGGTGGCCACTGCCCGAGAGGCCCTGGAGGTGTGCCATGACCAGTCTCCCGATCTGCTGATCAGCGCTGAGTTGCTGGATGAGAGCTCCGCCCTGCGTCTGGCGGCCCAGTTGCGTTGCCCGGTGATGGTGCTCACGGCGCGCACCGGTTCCGAGCCGGTGGTGACCCTGCTCGATGCCGGTGCCGACGACGTGCTGCGCAAGCCCTTCGGCTTGGAGGAACTCGCCGCCCGCTGTCGCACCCTGCTGCGCCGCAGCGGCACCGGTCTGCAGGAGCGGGTGTGTGTCGGTCCCCTGGAGGTGCACGTGCTGTTGCGCCAGGTGACCCTGCGCGATCAGCCGGTGGAGCTCAGCCCCCGGGAATTTGCTCTGCTCTGTGCGCTCCTGATGCCGCCGGGAGTCGTGCGCAGCCGCCAGGAACTGCTGCGCATGGCCTGGCCACCCTTCAGCGGTGGGCCCCGCTCGGTGGATACCCAGGTGCTCACCCTTCGGCGCAAGCTCGAGCAGGCTGGCCTGGGCGAGGGCGGTGGCATCGAGACGATGCGCCAGCAGGGCTACCGCTTCAGCCTCGAAACGCTGCCAGAGGCCGACGCGCAGGATGGCGCTTCGCTGCCCTCCGAATCCAGCAGCGCGGCGGTGGTCAACTCCCTGGCGCGGCACTGAAGCCCATTCCCAGGGAGCCAAGTCCCACGGAGCCCAGTCCCAGACTCCACAGTCCCCAGACCAGCTCGCCGAGAAGCAGGAGTCCGCTCAGCAGGGCCAGAAGCTGGTAGGTCCAGGGTGGGCTGATCCGGCCGATGGAGCTCGTGTCCAGGCCCGTCTCCTGGCTGAAGTGGGTCAGGAACTCCTCGAAGGCGGCAACCCGTTGGGGGAGTAGGTAGGCCGATCCGTCTTCGGCGCGTACGTAGTACACCCGCCCGCCCTGGCTCGTGGCCACCGGGGTGAGGCCGCGGATCGCGCTCCAGGGCAGGCTCCAGCCGCGGCGCAGCAGCCAGGCACACCAGCCGGGGTGGCCGACGCGGATGGTCTCGGCCGTGAGGTCCACCGCTTCACTGGTGGCCGCCACCACTAGGGCCAGCCCCAGGGGCAGGGCCAGCCAGAGGGTGGTTTGCAGGGCTCCGGTGGCGAGAACGGGGAGGGGGGCCACCAGGGCCAGGTAGAGGCTGATCAGGGTGAAGCGGATCAGGGGCGCCATTGGGTAGCGCGCCTGGATGTCCACCTGCGGGGCGGTCATCGATCCTCGGGGGATCCGGGTAGGGGTTCGATCAGCTTGGGCGGCTGATACCGGCCGCTGAACACCTCCTGCTCCCGGCCTTTCCAGAACTCCCCGAGCCGCATCAGATCGGCGTGGGCCTCCTGCAGGCTGGCCATGTAGGCGTCTGGGTCCATGGTGTCTTTCGCCTCCTTGAGCTTGGTGAGCCGCAGCAGCTGCAGCATCCAG
>JBIIQK010000232.1:0-3282 GCA_044342135.1 Cyanobium sp. | reverse complement strand
CTCGGCAACCCGCCCGGTGAGCTGAGGTTCCAGCAGGGAGATGTGCTGTTCGTGATCAGCCCCAGCGACTGGGAACCGGATCAGGTCAGCTGATCAGGTTCCGGCGGAGTTGGCGGATGCGCTCCAGAAGCTCGGCACGCTTCTGTTGCTTGAAGGCATTGCGGGCCAGAAAGTTGAGCAGGGCCACCAGGCCCACCAGCTCCAACAGGCCCCCCAGCAGGGGAATCTCGTTGATCGCCCCAAGGGTGGCGCCGGTGAGGCGCAGGGCGATGCCGGCCAGGGCCGCCAGGGCCAGGATGCGGGCGGCCGGCAGCAGGTCGGCCAGCGACTGGAGGCGGGTGGCTCCCAGCTTCTGGAGCAGCTGATTGAGGAACTGCAGGGGCAGCCCAGGGGTCTTAGCAGGGGTGGGCTGGGCCAGGGGTGCTGCGGCAGCCACCGGGATCTCGGCCTTCAGCGACGGGGCCGATGGAACTGGAGCGGACGCAACGGAGGTGGGCACGGAATCCGGCGTGGGGGCAGGAGGGCTGGGCTGGGTGTCGACGTCTGCCAAGTCACCGAGCAACACGGGCCGCGGTCGTTATAGGGCGGGGTTCAGCCGGCGGCCAGCCCCCTCTCGTCAAACACCCCCTCAAACAACACCGAACTGAGATAACGCTCACCGGAATCGGGCAGCACCACCACGATCGTCTTGCCGGCGTAGGCGTCCTCCCGGGCCAGGCGCAGGGCGGCGGTGGTGGCCGCACCGCAGGAGATGCCGGCCAGGATGCCCTCCTCCTTCATCAGACGGCGGGCCATGGCCACGGCCTCCTCGTCGGTGACGGTCTCCACCCGATCCACCAGATCGAGCGCGAGGTTGGTGGGCACAAAACCGGCACCGATGCCCTGGATCTTGTGAGGCCCGGGCTTGAGGTCTTCGCCCGCCTTGGCCTGGCTGATCACGGGACTGTTGCTGGGCTCCACCGCCACGGACACCAACGGCTTGCCGAGGGTGCCCTTGATGTAGCGACTCACGCCCGTGATCGTGCCACCGGTGCCGACCCCCGCCACCAGCACATCCACCTGGCCGTCGGTGTCGGTCCAGATTTCCGGGCCGGTGGTGTCGTGGTGGATCTGGGGATTGGCCGGATTGGAAAACTGCTGCAGCAGCACGTAGCGGTCGGGATCGGACGCCGCCATCTCCTGGGCCGCCCCGATTGCTCCAGACATGCCCATGCGGCCCTCGGTGAGCACCAGGTGGGCCCCGTAGGCCGTGAGCAACTTGCGGCGCTCCAGGCTCATGGTTTCCGGCATCGTGAGGGTGAGGGGAATGCCCTTGGCCGCGGCCACGAAGGCCAGGGCGATGCCCGTGTTGCCGCTGGTGGGCTCCACCAACTCCTTGCCGGGGCCCAGCAGGCCCTCCTGTTCCGCCCGCCAGATCATGGCGGCGCCGATGCGGCACTTCACCGAAAAGGCGGGGTTGCGGCCTTCGATCTTGGCCAGCACCCGGGCCTGGCACCCCTCGGTGACCCGATGGAGCTGCACCAGGGGGGTCTTGCCGATCGTGAGGCTGTTGTCGGCGTAGATGCTGGTCATCCGAGGGTGGGGAAAACGTGGGCGAACGGGGGGAGTGGCGGCCGGGCGCTGGGCGCACCCTAGGGATGGTGGGGGTTGCAGTCAGCCCCGTTGCAACACCAATCCGTAGGACTGGCCATCGGCTGGGTCCCGGAGGCCCAGCTGCTCCCGCCACGCGGAGATGGGGCGCTCCCAGCCCTCCTCCCAGCGGGCCGCCACCAGGCACTGGGCCTGATGGCCAATCGCCATGCCGTGGGCCACGGCGCGGCTGAGCTCCTCGAAACGCTCCGTCTGGAAGCGGAAGCTGGCCAGCTGGCCGGCGGTGGCGAGCAACACGTAGGCCGGGAAGCCGATCTGGGCGGCGGTGATCGCCAGCACCCCGCTCTCGCCGGCGGGCATGGTGCCGAAGCCACTCACCACGTGGTGGATGTCGTGGGTGGTGGCGACCCGCTGGGTGAGCCACTGGGCCTCGGTGGTGGTTGGCCGCGGCCGGAAGAACTCGGGGTCGTAGTTGAGCCGGCGGATCAGCTCGGCGTAGCCGCGGCCGAGGCTGCCTGGGGGCAGCTGGATCAGGTGGTCGATGTCGGGCTGGAGGGGGGGATAGCGCTCATCGAGCATCTCCGCGCCGCCGGGGACGGCCCGAAAGCGGCGGACCGCATCCACCATCTGGGGGCTGTCGATCATGTTGTCGACCAGATCCGCCACCGAGCTCAGATCCCCGCCGCTGCGGCCGATCGCCGCCAGCAATTTGAGGTTGTTGGCTGCCCGCAGCAACTCCCCGAACCGTGACATGGAGGTGCCCGCACTGAGCCCCAGGATGGCCCCCTTCTGGGAGGCTGGGCAACAGCTCAGCGCCGGTTCCCGCAGCGCCATGGACCCCACCGCCCGGACGCTGATTGAGAGCCTCGAGCTTCGCCCCCATCCCGAGGGGGGCTGGTATCGGGAACTGCACCGCAGTGCCCTTGCGGTGACGCGTGAGGGAGACGGGGCCCCACGCAGTGGCCTCACCGTGATCGCCTTCCTGCTCTCTGAAGGCGAGATCAGCCGCTGGCATCGGGTGGTGGGGGCCGATGAGGTATGGCTGCATGCCGCCGGATCTCCCCTGCAGCTGCACCATCACAATCCGAACACCGGACGCAGCCAGCTCCTGGGGCTCGGCCCCCTGAACCCGGCGGATGCCACCCAGCAGCCAGTGCGGGTGATCCCTGCGGGTCACTGGCAGGCGGCCCGCACCACGGGCGCGTGGACCCTGGTGCACTGCTGCGTCGGCCCGGGCTTCGCCTTCGACGACTTCAGCCTGCTGCGCGATCTGCCGCGTCAGGAGTGGCCCGCAGGCCTGGATCCGGAGCTGGTCTGATCAGGCCGGCTCCCACTCGATCTTGACCACATCGAGCGGGCCCCGACCACCGCGATTGAGCTCGGTGGCGGCCCGCAGCGCCGCCTCATGGGTGTGAAACAGGAAGGCCTCACTGGTGCTGCCCACATCCACCAGGTTCTGATCCTCACCGGCGATGGCCAGAAAGCTGCCATTGCTCAGGCGCTTGAGGGCGTAGCGCTCCGCCTGGGTGCAGTCCATCGGGTGGGATGGATCGATCTCTGGAGCCCAGAAATGCATGGTCCTGGAACCTGTCCTGCCAACGCTAGCCAGGCTGGCCAGGCCGGACCACACCGGGGAGGATGAGCTCCAGCAGGGCACCCCCGCCGGCGTGGTTGCTGGCCTGGATGCGCCCC
>JBIIQK010000029.1:0-11430 GCA_044342135.1 Cyanobium sp. | reverse complement strand
ATTGCCCAGCACGGACACCAGCTCAATGGCCGCATTGAGCGGATACTCCAGCTCGGCGGCCAGGGAGGTGCCCCAGAAGCAGCGCAGGCTGCGGGCGTAGCGGCGGATGTCTCGAATCAGGGGGCGGGTCAGCGGGCGGCCCATGGCTCAGGCCCCCATCGCCGAGTAGCGGCGCAGGCCGGCCCGCCACAGCCGGTGGCCGATCGGCAGCAGCAGCAGGCACCAGGCCGCCATGGCCCCGAATCCCAACGCCACATTCACGGGTTCACCGGCCAGCAACCGGGCCGGGAAATCCACCATCCAGGGAAAGGGCGTGGCCAGGGCCAGCCGGCGCACCGCCGGCGGAAAGGTGTCGAGCGGCGCCACCAGGCCGGACAGGAACAGGTAGGGGATCAGCAGCAGGCGATCGAGGGCCGCCGCCCGCTCACTCCAGAAGCACAGGGTGGTGACGATCACCTGCAACAGAAAGCGCAGCAGGAAAGCCGCCAGGATCGCCAGGGCTCCCAGCAGCAGGGCACCTGCCGACGGCCACCACAGCACCCCAGGCGCTGCCAGCCCAATCACCGTGAGCATCAGCAGCACAAAGGGCACCCGGGTGGCCTGCTCGCTGAGGTGGGCCGCCAGGTAACGCCACAGGGGCGACAGGGGCTGCAGCAGGAGGGGCGACAGCCGGCCCTGCAGGGCGTCCTCCTCAAACACGTGGATCAGCCACACCACCGTGAACTGGCGCACCACAAATGCCGCCAGGAAGTAGTGGCTGAGCTGCTGGGGCGACAGACCGGCCGCTGCGCCGGCACCCGAGCCACTCCACACCCCGAGCATGATCAGGGGCAACACCCCCGAAAGGGCCCACAGGGCAATCTCGGCCCGGTATTCGAGCATCAGCGCGTACTGGCTGCCCAGCAGCGACCGTGCCACCCGCCAGGCGCGCTGAATGGCTGGCCTCATGGCTGGCCTCCCGCCGCGGATGCGTCTCCCCGCTGGCGAAACAGCCCACCGATCAACTCCTCGATCGGCGGATCACTCACCTCCAGATCCACCACCGCAAACCGCTCCAGCAGGGCGGCCACCTGGGCGGTGAGCTGCTCGCGCGGCACCAGCAACCGCACCTGATGACCCTGGTGGGCCTCGATCACGCCAAAGCCGGCAAAGGCCTGCGCCGGATGGAGATCGGCCAGCTCGAGGCGCACCTGGCGGCAGGGGGCCAGCCGCTGGGTGAGGTCGGCCAGGGAGCCATCGTGAAACAGCTGGCCCTGGTGAATCAGCAGCACCCGCGGGCAGAGGGCGGTGATGTCGCCCATGTCGTGGCTGGTGAGCAGCACGGTGGCGCCGGTGCGGCGGTTGTAATCGCCCAGGAAATCGCGCACCCGGGCCTGGGCATTCACATCCAGCCCGAGGGTGGGCTCATCGAGAAACAGCACCGCCGGCCGGTGCAGCAGGGCGGCCAGCAGCTCGGTCTTCATGCGCTGGCCGAGGGAGAGCTTGCGCAGGGGGCGCTGCAGCTCGGGCCCCAGCTCCAGCATCTCGGCCAGCTCGCCGATCCGCCGCCGCGCCTCGGGTTCCTCGATGCCGTACACCGCCGCATTCACCCGCAGGGAGTCGAGGGCCGGCAGGTCCCAGATCAGCTGCTGGCGGTTGCCCATCACCAGGGTGATCTGGCGCAGGAAGGCCGCCTGACGCCGCCAGGGCTGGTAGCCCGCCACCTCCAGCTCACCGGCGCTGGGGTGGATCAGCCCCGTGAGCATTTTCAAGGTGGTGGTCTTGCCGGCGCCATTGGGCCCCAGGAAGCCCACGATCTCGCCGGGCTCGATCGTGAAGCTGATCCGATCCACCGCCACCACATCGCGATGGCGGCGGTTCACCAGGTGGCGCAGGGTGCCGGCCAGGCCGGGCTGCTTTTCGCTGATCCGGTAGGTCTTGGCCAGATCCCGGGCGCGGATGGTGCTCACGCCGCGGCGCCCACCTGCACCCCCTTCCAGAAGGCCACGCGTCCCTTGATCTCAGCGGCAGCCTCCTTGGGCTCGGGATAGAACCAGGCGGCATTGGCATTCACCTGGCCATCCACCACCACGTCGTAGTAGTGGGCTTCCCCTTTCCAGCCACACACCGTGCGGTGGCTCGAGGGGCGGAAGCAGCCCTCCACCAGGGCCTCAGGCGGGAAGTAGGCGTTGCCCTCCACAGTCACGATGGCGTCGCTGCGGGCGATCGTGGCGCCGTTCCAGCGGGCTTCGGTGGTCATGGCAACTCCAAAACAGGGGGCAGGCCGCGGTTCTAGCGGCTAAGGGCCAGCATGGGCGACACCAAGAGGGAGTGGGCAATGACCGTGGTGGCGGTAACCGGTGCCTCCGGCAAGACGGGCTGGCGGGTGGTGGATGAGGCGCTGCGCCAGGGCCATGGGGTGCGGGCGATCGTGCGCCCCGGCTCGGTGCTGCCGGACGCCCTGGCTACGGCCGAGCGGCAGGGCCAGCTCACGGTGCTGCGGCTGGAGCTGGGCCAGACCGAGGCCCTGCACGCGGCCCTGAGCGGCTGTGACGCACTGGTGATCGCCACCGGGGCGCGCCCATCGGTGGATCTGGCGGGACCGCTGAAGGTGGATGCCTTCGGCGTGCGGGACCAGATCCACGCCTGCCAGGCCGTCGGCCTCCGGCGGGTGGTGCTGGTCAGCTCCCTGTGCGCCGGTCGCTGGCAGCACCCGCTCAACCTCTTCGGCCTGATCCTGGTGTGGAAGCGCCTGGGCGAGCGCTGGTTGGAGCAGAGCGGCCTCGACTGGACCGTGGTGCGCCCCGGCGGCCTCAGCGAAGACGACAGCCGCTCGGAGCGCGAGGGCGTGGTGTTCAGCGGCGCCGACCAGCAGGAACGGGACAGCATTCCGCGGCGCCTGGTGGCGCGCGTGTGTCTGGAGGCCCTCGCCGCCCCGGCGAGCATCGGCCGGATTGTGGAGGTCACCAGCAGCCCAGCCCAACCGCCCCAACCGCTCAGCCAATGGCTGACAGGCCTGGCTCCCGGCTGAAGCGGGGCAGCTCCCCCTCCATCCCCCGGCCCAGGGCCACCCAACGGAAGTCGCCGAGGGCGTGGGGATCCACCAGCCGCAGCAGGGCCTCGCGGCGCGCCAGCAGGGCGCTGAGATCAGCGGCACTGCCCGCCTGCTGCAGCCCATGCAGGCGCTCTGCCAGGCCCAGGGCCAGCAGGGCCTCCCCCTGGCGGCACTGGCCCAGCAACTGCCAGCCGCTGGCGGCCCCCGCCGTCACCAGACTCTCGAGGCAGAGATGGGCGGTGAGGTCCCAGGTGCCGGGCTCCTGCAGGGGGTCGTTGCTCGCCACCTGGCCCCGGTAGGCCATCAGGGTGCCGGCGGAGCGCTGGGGGGCGTAGTAACGCCAGGCCTCCAGGGCGTAGTCGATCACCAGCAGGGGGCCGGCCGCCAAGGCCGCCGACGCCTCAGCCAGCCAGGGGGCCAGGCCGGGATGGAGTTCGGTGCACCAACCGGGCGGGCGCTGGGGCGAGGGGGGCAGGAGCCCCAGGGCTTCCAGTTGGGCGGCCGCTGAAGGCGCCAGGGGTTCGCCGGGTTCCAGCCGCAGCGAGGGCCCGGCGGTCGGATCCTCGAGCAGCACCACCTGCTGCTGGCGCCAGGTCGCGCCGTCCCATTCGATCCGCTCCACCGCCAGGGCATCGAGCACCTCGTGGGCCAGCACCACGCCGCGCACGGGCGCCGCCGCCAGCTCGGCGAAGCTGGCCCAGCGGCAGGACAGGGGGGAGGCCTGGAGCAGGGCGCGCTGCCGCTGCGCCATCCCCCCATTGGGCTCCACCAGCACCAGTTCGGTGCGCTGGGCCAGGGCGGGCCAACCGGCCGCCAGGGCCTGGGCCAACTGCAGGGCCAGGCTGCCCTCGCCGGGGCCCGTCTCCACCAGGGCCAGGGGAGCCTCCCCCTCCAGGCCGCCCGAGGCGGCGGCAGCCAGGTGCTCGAGCCAGTCGGCGATCTGGGGAGCCAGCAGGGCGGCGAAATCGGGGCCGAGGGAGGGAGCGGTGGCGAAATCCCCCGCCGGACCGATCCGCAGCTGGCCAGACCCATAGGCCCCGTGCTCGGGATCATGCAGCACCCATTCCATGTAGGTGCTGAAAGGCACAGTGCCGCCGGCGGCTTGGAGACGCTGCCGCAGCCAGGCGGGCACGGCGGCAGGGGAGCTGGCGGTCACGCTCGGGCGCTGGCTCAGGGAGAATGCATCCTCCCTGAGGCTGGTGGATGGGTCGCGTGCAAAAGGCCGGGATGGCAATGGCGGCCCTGGTGCTGGTGCTGGGCTGCTGGCTGGGGTTCGGCGGCAGGCCGGCGATGGCCTACGACAACCCCGACCTGCTGCCCGATCACCCGACGCCGGTGATCGACCTGGCCAAGGCCCTCACCGATGGTCAGCGCACCAGCCTGGAGGACAACCTCAACCGCTTCGAAGCCGACACCGGCTGGAAACTGCGGGTGCTCACCCAGTACGACCGCACCCCCGGCCAGGCAGTGAAGGGCTTCTGGGAGCTCGACGAGCGCAGCCTGCTGCTGGTGGCCGACGAGCGGGGCGGCAACCTGCTCAACTTCAACGTGGGCGACGCCCTCTTCGCCCTGATGCCGCGCACCTACTGGGTGGAGCTGCAGACCCGCTACGGCAACCAGTACTACGTGCGCGACCACGGCCAGGACGCGGCCATCGTGGACGCCCTGACGGCGGTGGAAACCTGCCTGGAGCAGGGCGGCTGCCAGGTGGTGCCGGGCCTGCCCCGGGAGCAGTGGCTGCTCACCCTCTCCACCTCGGTGCTGGGGGGCCTGGTCGTGGGCTTCGCCGCCTATCCCCGCAAGGAGGGACGCAAGGTGGAGTGGGCCTGGGTGCTACTGCTCTCACCCCTGTGGCTGATCCTGTTCGGCGCCCTGGGGCTGGGCCCGATCGTGACCCGCACCAGCGACCTGCTGCCGGTGCTCCGCAACACCCTGGCCTTCCTAGGCGCCAGCCTGGGGGCCTACCTGATCGCCGGAGCGACCGTGGGCAAGGCCAGGCTTCAGGATCAGAACGGCGAGAGCTGACCTCTCTGATGGGGATGCCCCTCGAGGTGGGGAGCCCCTAGAGGGAACTGGTGCGGGCCTTGGGCCCGAGCCGTTCGAGGTTTTCCAGCTGACAGCGCAGTGAGCGGGCCGGCGTGCAGGCCGGCTTGGCCTCGGTCACCACCGCCGTGCTCTCGCCGCGCAGCCTGGACAAGTTGTCTTCATAGAAGCGCTTGAGATCGTGGAAGCGCTTCACCGGCTGGCCGTAGTAGCTGCGGCCAGCCAGGGTGGGGAAACTGGCCCACTCGGGGGCGAGTTTGGCGGCCAGCTGGGGCGTGAAGCTGCCCTGATCCGCCAGGGCGAGGGCGCCACGGCGTTGAATCAGAAAGATGGCGCCCTGATCCTGCACCTGGGGTCCGAACTCAGCAAAGCCCAGGGAGCGCGACACCAGATTCCAGGTGAAGGGCATGAACTGGTAGGCACCGGCGGCCGCGCTCGCATAGCGGGCGGTACGCACCACCCGATCCGGATGGCGCTCGAGGGAGGGCATTAGGCCACCTCCAAACATGATGCGATAGCCGATGTCATCCCCACCCGCCCAGGTGCCCTCGGCGTAGCGGATGGTGTTGAGCAGGGCCCGGCGCTCGGGTGTGATCGCAAAAATGCGCGGCGGCGGCGGTGGCAGGGGCAGGGCCATCGCGGTGTGGCGATGGACCTGGGCAGGCAGAAGCTCCAGGGGCTGGGCCTGGGCGGCGGGGGCCAGGGCTCCAGCCCCCAGCAAGAGGGCCGCTGTGCCCGCCGAGAGGGTGAACGCGGATCGGGAACGGATGCTGGGCAGGGTCATACCGGAGCGGATCAAACGGCAGACCGCCTGCAGGCGGCCGGATCTGGAAAAAGCGAAGAAATGATTCGTTCGCGCCAATTTGCCTATCAATCCACCGAAACACGATGGTTATCGTGCCAATCACACAAGTGTCTACCGGTATCAAAAATGACCGCGTACGGTTCAGATCACTGTGCTGAGCCCAATTCGCAGCGCTAATTGCACACAAAGAAGCCAATGATCACGGATTCCGATCAATCAGCGGCCCCGGGGTGGCTCGCGCCGCCACAAACGCCCCGATCGCCTGGGCTGCCTGGGCGCTGCCATCGGCCTCGAGGGCCGGACCCTGGGGCGGCAGCAGGGGCTTGTCGAGTTGCCAGTCCCCCTCCAGGGCCTGCTCCTGGCTGAGCAGCCGGTGCCAGCCATGGCGCTCCAGGGCCGCCTGCAGCACGGGGGCTTCAGCAAACCCCTCCCGCCGCACCAGATGCACCCCCACCCCGGCAACCAGGGCCTCACAGAAAGAGCTGTAGCCGGGCTTGGTGAGCAGGCGCGCGCAGAGCCCCATCACCTCCAGGGGCCGCACCCCGGCAGGCAGCAGGCGCCCGTTGGGGGCTGCCGCCAGGTGGGGGTCCGCCGTGATGAACACGTGCTCGGGCCAGCGCTGCAACAGCGCCGGGTCCAGGCCAAGGCCCATGCCCCCGAAGCTGACCAACACGCAGCGCTCACGCTCCGGCGGCAGGTCAAGCTCGGCGGCCAATTGCGCTGGGTCGAGTCGGGGCCGGCCTGCGGTGAGGCCGATCGCCACCTCGGGAATCCCCCACGCGATCGGCATCGCCAGCGGACAGCGCAGCAGCAGATCGCCCTGGCGATAGGCCGCCAGGGCGCGGCTGGCCCAGGGTTGGAAGGCCAGGCCCATCGGGGCGTAGATGGCCTCCCAGCCGAAGCTGGCCAGCCACACCAACGGGGCCCCCACGCGCCGGGCCAGCTCGGCGGCGGCCGGGGGCACATCCCCCAGCACCAGCAGCGGCTGGCCCTGGGCCTCCAGCCAGGCCTGTTCGCGCTCCCACTGCTGCGGCAGCTCGGCCTCCAGGGCCGTCAAGGCCACCAGGGTGGCAGCGGCATCCGACCCCAGGGCATCGGCCTGCACCACCCCCACATCCCAGCGGCAGGGGCGATGTTCAAAGGGCACCGGCCCCAGGGCGGTGCGCAAAAAGCTGGCGGGCAGGGCCGTGGACAGCACCAGCCGCCAATGGGGGTGCAGGGCGTGGAGGGCGGTGAGCACGGCGGCGGTGCGGGAGCCATGGCCAAAGCCGTGGGCACTCACACACGCGTAGATCAGCACGGCGCCAGCTCGGGGGAGGGGCTGGGGGCCGTCCAGAGCCGCTCCTCATACAGAAGCTCACCACCCAGCCCATACCAGCGATGACTGGCCGTGCGCAGCTCCTGCCCCACCAACTCCACCCAGCTCAGGTGGCGCAGGGCCTGGCCGGCACCGTCGGTGCCGTGGCGGGGCACGCAGGCGGTGTTGAGGTAGGCGGTGCCGGCCCGGTCGCGACAGAAGCTCTGGCGGGCCCCCTGCCCCCGCCGCAGGGCATGGTGCATGTGGCCGAACACCACCAGCGGCACCGCACGACGGCGACGGATCTGCTGGATGGCCAGGGCCAGGTCGAGGTCACCCCAATCACAGGCGGGGGGCTTCCAGTCACGGCCGCAGGGGGAGGCGGCGTCACTGCCGAGGCCGGAGGGACCGCTGTGGCCCAGCAGCACCAGGGGCCAGTCGGCGGGAGCGGCCTCTGCGGCCGCCGTGATCCGGTCCGCCGATTCCTGCAGGGTCACCGGGCCGAAGGCGGCTTGCACAGCCCGAGAGAGGTTGAAGCCGCCGCCGGCGGTACCGGGCCGTCCCCCCACCACCGCCAACCCTGGCGGGCTCAAGGCGCGCAGCTTCCAGCCGCAATGCACCTCGCCCAGCAGGTCGATCTGGCGCTGCAGGGTGCGGCCGGAGGCATCCTTGCCCGTGTCGTGGTTGCCGAGGATGCAGGCCACCGGCAGGGGAAGCTGGCGAAGCAGGGCAGGGATCCGCTGCTGGCCGTCGCTCAGGTCGCCCACCACCAGCAGGGCATCGGGTGCCAGGGTCTGCAACAGCGCGTGATCGCTGTGGTCCCAGGCCCCGTGAAGGTCTCCGGCGATGGCGATGCGGAGCGTTTTCTCCCCGCCGGTTACCACCATCCCCGATGCCTAGGCTCATGCCATCCTGCATCAGCTGAGGCCCCCGGTTGGTTTTCACCGCCACCCAGACCCCACCAGTCGCCGATTTGCCCGGGGCCATTGCGGCGCTGAAGCACCAGCGCAAGGCCGTGATCCTGGCGCACTACTACCAGGACGACGCCATTCAGGACATCGCCGATGTCATCGGCGACTCCCTCGAGCTCTCCCGCCAGGCGGCCGCCACCGATGCCGAGGTGATCGTGTTCTGCGGCGTGCACTTCATGGCGGAGACCGCCAAGATCCTCAGCCCACAGAAAACGGTGTTGCTGCCCGATCTGAATGCGGGCTGCTCCCTGGCTGACGACTGCCCCGCCGAGGCCTTCGCCGCCTTCCGAGCCGAGCATCCCGACCACATCGCCGTCAGCTACATCAACTGCTCAGCGGCGGTGAAAGCCCACAGCGACCTGATCTGCACCAGCAGCAACGCGGTGGACCTGGTGCGCCAATTGCCCGCCGATCGGCCGATCCTGTTCGCCCCCGATCAGAACCTGGGCCGCTGGGTGCAGCGCCAGAGCGGCCGGGAGCTCACCCTCTGGCCCGGCAGCTGCATCGTGCACGAGAGCTTCAGCGAGCAGGCCCTGCTGCAGCTGAAGCTGGAGCACCCCGACGCCGAGGTGCTGGCCCACCCGGAGTGCCAGCAGCATCTGCTCGATCTGGCCGACTTCATCGGCTCCACCAGCAAGCTGCTGCACCGGGCTGAAGCCAGCGCAGCGGCCAGCTTCATCGTGCTCACCGAGCCCGGAATCCTGCACCAGATGCGCAAGGCGGTGCCCGACAAGACCTTCTTCGAAGTGCCCGGTACGGATGGCTGCAGCTGCAACGCCTGCCCCTACATGCGGCTCAACACCCTGGAGAAGGTGTGGCGCTGCCTCGACACCATGGCTCCGGCGATCGAACTCGACGAAACCATTCGGTTGCGGGCCCTCGCCCCGATCCTGAAAATGCTGGAGATGAGCCGCTAGTAGCTGTAGTTGGCCACAAACAGGGTGGCGTCATCCGAGGGCTCGGATCCGGGCACATAGCCGCCGCGGCTGGCGGCACCGTTGGCCCGGGCCCGGGCCAGCAAGGCAGCCTGGCCAGCGTCCCGATCCTGGCCGCGCCAGTGCTGCAGGCAGCTGTGCTGGAGGGCCCGGCCGAAGGAGAAGCCCAGGTGCCAGGGCGCGCCCGTATCAGCGGCGGCGGCATTGATGGCGTTGAGGCAGAGGCTGGCGTCCTCCTCGCTCAAACCGCCGGAGAGAAAGAGGATGGCCGGCACCGCCGCGGGCACGGTGCGGCTGAGGGTGCGCAGGGTGAAGTCGCCCACCTGCTCGGGCGAAGGCCGCTCTGGGCAGTCGGCGCCAGCGGTGGTCATGGAGGGCTTGAGCAGGCTGCCCTCCAGAAACACCCCGTGCACGGCGAGGGCCTCATAGACGCTGCGCAGCACCCATTCCTGTACGGCGGCCGTGGTGGCGATGTCGTGGTCGCCATCCATCAGGATCTCGGGCTCCACGATCGGCACCAGCCCCTGCTCCTGCACGGTGCGGGCATAGCGGGCCAGGCCCCAGGCGTTCTCGCGCACCGCCAGCTCCGAAGGGCAGCCAGCGGCGGAGATCCGCAGCACGGCGCGCCACTTGGCGAAACGGGCCCCCTGGGCGTAGTAGCGGGCCGCCCGCTCGGCCAGGCCCTTCAGGCCGGTGCACCACGACTCCCCCTCCAGCCCTCCCGGCAGGGGTTCCACCCCCAGGTCCACCTTGATGCCGGGAAGGATGCCCTGCTGCTGGAACAGCTCCACGATCGGGGCGCCACCGGGCTCGGCATCGCTGGCTTGAAACAGGGTCTCCTCGTAGAGGATCACGCCGGAAATGTGGTCTGCCAGCCCGGCGGTGGTGGCCAACAGGGTGCGGTAGGCCCGGCGGTTGGCTTCGCTGTTCTCAAGCGCGATGGCGTCGAAGCGCTTGCCGATCGTGCCGGTGGATTCATCGGCGGCCAGCAGGCCGGTGCCTGGAGCGGCCAGGGCCGCCGCCGTGGCGGCCAGCTCGTCGCGAAAGGTGTCCAGAGCCATGGGTGAGGGCCTGCTGTGCACCCCTGGGCTAAAGGGGACCCAGGGCAGCGTCAACGGTGGAGCCCCCCCCTCGCCACAATCGGCCAATGGCCCTTCCCGCCGGCAGCCTGCTCGAGCTCACGCCCCAGGGGCTGTACTGCCCGGCGGCGGCGGCCTGGATCGACCCCTGGCGGCCGGTGCCGCGGGCGCTGATCACCCATGCCCACGCCGACCATGCCCGGCCGGGCTGCGGCGAATACTGGGCGGTCGGTGCCAGTGAGACGATCCTGCGCCAACGGCTCGGCGCCACGATCAACCTGATCCCCGTCGACTACGGCCAACAGCACCGCATCGGCGACGCCCGGGTGTCGTTCCACAGCGCCGGCCACGTGCTCGGCAGCGCCCAGATCCGGCTGGAGGCCAGCGGCGAGAGCTGGCTGGTGAGCGGCGACTACAAGCGCTGTGCCGACCCCAGCTGCGCCCCCTTTGCGCCCGTGCAGGCGGATGTGTTCATCACCGAGGCCACCTTCGGCCTGCCGATCTACCGCTGGCGCCGTGGTGCCGAGGTGGCCCGCGACATCCTGCAGTGGTGGCGCGGCGCACCGGAGCGGCCGTCGCTGCTATTTGCCTACGCCTTCGGCAAGGCCCAACGGCTGCTGGCCGAACTGGCCGCCATCGGGGTGGAGGAGGAGGTGTTGCTCCACGGCGCCGTGGAGGCGCTGATGCCCGCCTACCGCGAGGCCGGCGTGGTGCTGCCGCCCACCAGGCCGGTCAGCGCGCTCGCCAAGGGCGAATCCCTGGCCGGCCGCCTGGTGATCGCGCCCCCTTCGGCCCACCGGTCGGTGTGGATGCGGCGCTTCAAGCTGCCGCAAACGGCGTTTGTGAGCGGCTGGATGGCCGTGCGCGGCGCCCGGCGCCGGCGCGGCTACGAGCGGGGCTTTGTGCTGAGCGACCACGCCGACTGGCCAGGCCTGCTCCAGAGCGTGAAGGAGAGCGGTGCCCGCCAGGTGTATGTGACCCACGGCAACAGCCACGGCCTGGCCCGCTACCTGCGGGAGGTGGAAGGCCTCAGCGCCGAACCGCTGGAGGGCGCGGCCGCCGCCGCCTGAGTCCACGATGCGGCCATTCGCCTCCCTCTACAGCACGCTGGATGCCAGCAGCGGCACCACCGCCCGGGTGGCAGCCCTGGCGGCCTATTTCGGCGACGCCGATCCCGCCGATGCCGCCTGGGCCCTGCACGTGCTGCTGGGCAAGCAGGGGCGCCGTCTGATCACGGGACGGCGGCTGCGCGAGATCTGCCTCGCC
>JBIIQK010000231.1:0-3300 GCA_044342135.1 Cyanobium sp. | reverse complement strand
GTGGCCAGGGCCTATGCCCGCCACCGGCTCACCTACCCCAAACCCTTCTTTGAGGCCTTCCTCGCCCGTCTTCCCGGCGATGCCCTGGTGTGGGACTGTGGCTGCGGCAGCGGACAGGCCAGCCTCAACCTGGCCGAGCAGGGCGCCCGGGTGATTGCCACCGATGCCAGTGCCGCCCAGCTCGCTGCCGCTGCGGCGCACCCCCACATCGAATACCGCCAGGCCCCCGCGCAGGCCAGCGGCCTAGAGGCCGCGAGTGTGGATGGGGTGCTGGTGGCCACCGCGGTGCATTGGTTTGCCGGCGCCTCCTTCAACGACGAAGTGCGCAGAGTGTGCCGGCCTGGAGCCGTGATGGCCTGGATCGGCTACCTGCCGCTGCGGTTGCCAGACCACGGACTCCAATCGGCGCTGGACGCCTTCCACCAAGGCACCCTGGCGCCCTGGTGGCCCCCAGAGCGCTGCTGGGTGGAGCAGAGCTACGCCGGCCTCACCTTCCCCGGCCAGGAGTGGCCATTTCTCCAGGACCTCTGGATCGAACGCCGTTGGGCGCTGACCGACCTGTTGGCCCACATCGGCACGTGGTCGGCAGTGCAGCGCAGCCGGGAGGCGGGCCAGGATCTCCTGCCCGCCCTGGAGGCCGACCTGACTCCCCTCTGGCCTGAAGCCGGGCTGACGGCGCTGTCCGTGCGGTGGCCGTTCATGGGCCGATGGGGAGAGGTGCAGCCAGCAGGAGCCGCAAGCCCCTGAACAGCCGATCCAGGGCATCGGCCAATTCGGCGCCACTGAGCATGCCGTAGCTGAGCCGCAGCACCGGCCCGCCGCGGCTGGCCTCCAGCCCGAAGCTCTCGCCGCTGAGGGCGGCCACCCGGTGCTCCCGCACCAGACGGCGCATCAGGGTGTCGCCGCTGTGGGAGCCCGCGGCGGCCCGATCCAGCTGCAACAGGGCATAGAAGGCCCCATCGGGCTCGGCCAGCAAGCGCACCGGCAGCCCCTGGGCCTGCTGGCTGGCCACCGCATCCAGCAGCTGCTGACGCCGTTCGGCCAGGGCGGCAATCCGCGGCGCACACCAGGCCGGGCCGGCGGCCAAGGCGGCGCGGGCCGCGTGCTGGGTGAGCCGCGGCGGGCAGATCAGCACCGTGTCCTGCAGCTTGTGCAACGCCGGCAACAGGGCAGCGGGCACGGCCATGTAGCCCAGGCGCCAGCCGGCCATGCCGTAGGCCTTGGACAGGGAGTGCAGCGACACGGTGTGGGCCGCACTGCCCGGCAGGGAGCCCGCGCTCCAGTGGGGTTCGCGGCCGTGCACAAACAGCTCGTAGGCCTCATCGCTGATGTGAAAAAGACCGTGCACGGCGCAGAGCCGGTTGATGGCAGCCAGCACCGGCGCCGGGATCACCACCCCGCTGGGGTTGTTCGGCGACACCGTGACGATGGCGCGGGTGCGCGGCGTGATCGCTGCGGCCAGGCGGTCGGGATCGGGGATGGCACCTCCCTCCACCAGCACCGGCACGGCACCGGCCAGCTGCACCGCCATCACGTGGTTGAAGTAGTAGGGGAGGGGCAGGATCACCTCGCTGGGCTCCCCTGGCGGCCCCTCGGCGATCGCCTGGGCCACGGCGTGAAAGGCCATGTTGCTGCCGGCGGTCACCAGCAGGGCCGAGCCCGCCAGATCGAGGTGGTTGTGCGTCGCCAACTTGGTGGCGATCGCCTCCAGAAGCTGGGGGTCACCCTGCAGGGCGCCATAGCGGTGCAACTCCGGGCCACCGGCTGCGAGGGCCGCCGCCACGGCGGTTGCAACCGCCTCCGGGGGATCCCAGGCCACCATGCCCTGGGCCAGCGACAGGGTGCCGGGGGTCTGATGCACCAGCGCCGCCAACTCGGGGATCACCGGGCTGAGCACCGCCCCCAGCCGCCGCGCCGGCCCCCAGGTCTGCACGGCGATGGGCTCGATCACGGCTGGGAATGGGTTGGGGGCGCCCCTGACGGGGCGCCCGGTGCCGCCGGTTTGGAACAGTGCGGGAGCTGGTGGCCGCTTCCCGACCTCGGCAACACTTCACCCCTAGCCACGAACGGGACCCTTGGCAAGGTGCTCAGGGGTTGTATTTGGCTGTGGTCTGCTTGACGCAGATCGTCTTGGCCTGATCCAGGCTCTGACGTTTCTTGAGCATGCCGTCGGCAATGCAGCCACAGGTGTCATTCACCATGCCGGCCGGCGGGGTTTTTCCCGCCTTCTTGAAGTCGTCCTGCATCGCCTGGGAACACTTGCCCACGATGATCTGTTGCACCATGTTGGCGTGGGCGGGAGCCGCAACCAGGGCGGCACAGGCGAGCAGGAGGGTCTGGCGAAGCATCGGAATGGAAGTCATGAACAGGGCAAGCAGGCATCACCAACCAACCCCATCAGAGTCCTACCACCAGCCGCCAAGCCCCTACCCTCAGAAACCATTACCCTGCTGACATTCCCATGCGCTTTGTGCTCTGGGGCACCTACTGCGACAACGCGCTGGAGAAGCGCACCCCCTACCGGGAGGAACACCTGGCCGGACTGCAGCAGCTCAAGGACGCCGGCACCCTGATCACCCTGGGGCCCACCGAAGGCAGCACCCACGTGTTTGGGATCTATGAGGCCGAAACCCTGGAGCAGGTGGAAACCCTGGTGAAGGGAGATGTGTACTGGCGCCAGGGCATCTGGACGGCCGTGCAGGTGTATCCCTGGATCCAGGCCTTTTAATCAGGGCCAATCCAGCTGGGCCTGCTGCCACACATAGGCGGCGACGGCCTCCGGGCCTCCGTCGCCGAGCACGGCTCCGTACCCCGACATCTGGCCCTGACCGCCTGCGGCGATGGCCGCAATCTGCTCCGGCCCGTTGATGCCATTGCGCTCCAGAGCCGCCAGGCGCAGGGTTTTTCCGCGGCGAATGATGTTGCCGCCATGGACATGACAGCCCACGCAGTGCTGCTCAAACAACCCGGCTCCCGCAGAGAGTTCTGGAGCCGAAGCGGCCAGCGCCGGGGCGGGGCCCAACAACAGACCCAGACCGGTCAACCCAATCACAGCCGTCAAGATCACCGCCAGAAGAGTGGCCGTGGGGCGGGCCCGCATCAGCTCAAGCATTCCATCCATCCGTCAGAGCGACTGACAGTCTGGGGCTGGGCGGTCACAAAAAACCCCCGGACCAGCCGGGGGTTGCCATACAGCGGATTCGCTCCGGTGGCGCAGCCTGTCAGGCCGCGACCGGAGAGATCACTCTTCGTCTTCGTCGGTGGCGCCGGCGGGGATCAGGCGGATCTGCTTGCGGCCAA
>JBIIQK010000230.1:0-3336 GCA_044342135.1 Cyanobium sp. | reverse complement strand
CCACGGCGCTGGGGTGGATGCCTGGGGCCGGCCGCCGCCGGGGGTGGAGGGCGTCGAGGGCTTCGGCGAAGGCCAGGCGGGGATCGTTGACGGCGACCCAGGCCAGCCCCCGCTCCCGGGCCTGCTGCTGCAGCGCCTCGGCCCCCTCGCCGCGGGCCGGAATCAGCACGGCACTGGCACCGCTGCCGGCCAGGGCCGCCGCGAGGGCATTGCCGGGTTCGAGAAAACTCAGCTGGCCGCTGCTGGCCCGATCGAGCGCTTCAGCGCCGCTGATCTCCGGGTCGTGGGCCAGGTCGCGGGCGTTGGCCTCAGTCACCTCGTTGAGATGGCTGAGCAGTTCGCTGAAGCGCATTCCAGGGGCACCGGCCTGGCGGGATCGTAGGCCCCGTCTAGGTGCCCGTGATCACCAGCTGGTCGCGGTGCACCACTTCCACGCCCGCCTGGCCCATCAGCTCCCGCAGCTCGCTGCTGCTGAGGGTGGCCAGCCCCCGCCCCAGCTCCCGGCCGTCGCTGGCCAGCAACCGCACGGCCTCCCGCCGGCCGAACTCGCCCTCCACCGCCCGCACCCCCACCGCCAGCAGGGAGGCGCCCTGACGCATCAGGGCCCGTTCGGCCCCCGCATCCAGGTGCAGGCTGCCCTTGGGCAGCAGGGCATGGGCCAGCCAGCCCTTGCGGTCGGGCAGGGGGGTGGGGCTGGGCTGGAAGAGGGTTCCCACCCGCTCGCCGGCCAGCAGGGCCTCCAGCACCGCCGGGTCGCGGCCATCGGCCAGGCGCACCCGGATGCCGCTGGAGGTGGCAATGCGGGCCGCGGTGAGCTTGGTGGTCATGCCGCCGGTGCCCCACTGGCCGCCGCCGGTGGCCACGCTCTGGAGGCTGTCGAGTTCGGCCAGGCTGTGCACTTCCTCGATGGGCCGGGCATCGGCATCGGTGCGGGGGTCACCCGAATAGAGCCGATCCACATCCGTGAGCAGCACCAGCTCGTCGGCGCCGATCGCCACCGCCACCAGGGCGGAGAGGGTGTCGTTGTCGCCGAAGCGCAGTTCGTCGGTGGCCAGGGTGTCGTTTTCGTTGACCACTGGCACCACCCCCCAGGCGAGTAGTTGCTCCAGGGTGCGGCAGGCGTTCTGGTAGCGGCGGCGGGAGGCCAGGTCGCCGCGGGTGAGCAGCACCTGGGCTACGGCCAGGCCCCGCACGGCGAAGGCGTCCTGGTACATGGCCATCAGCCGGCCCTGGCCCACGGCAGCGGCGGCCTGGAGCGCCACCACCTCACTGGGCCGCTGACCCATCTCCAGGGCCACGCAGCCGAGGCCCACGGCCCCGCTGGTGACCAGGGCGATCGCATCGCCGCGGCGTTGCTGACGGCTCAGGCTGGCGGCCAGGTCGGCGATCACCGCCGCCGTGGGCCGATCGCTGCTGCCCCGCAGCAGGCTGGTGCCCACCTTGATCACCCGGCGCATGGGGCCCTGCTCGCGTGCCATCAGCCCAGGGTGGTGCCGACCCAGCGGGCCAGGCGCAGCTCCAGTTTCTGCAGCCGATCCCGCTGGCAGGGCCGGCCCAGGGGATCGATCGGCTTCACCAGCACGGTGAACAGGCCGAGTCGGTTGCCCGCGATCACGTCTGTGAACAGCCGGTCGCCGATCAGGGCCACCTGCTCATGGGGCAGTTTGAGCTCGGCCAGCACCTTGCGCAGGGCGCTGCGTCGGGGTTTCCCCGCCGAAATGGTGTACGGCAGGTTCAGCTCGGCCGCCACGGCTCCGATCCGCTGGCGGGAGGGGTTGTTGCTGAACAGGTGAATCGGCATGTGCTGCTGCGCCGTCTCCAGCCAGCGCCGGGCGCTGTCGGGCAGGGCCGCCTGGCGGCGGGGCAACAGGGTGCGGTCCACATCCAGCACCAGGGCCCGGATCGGCTGGTCAAGCAACTCCTGCAGGGGCAGCTCGGCCAGGGTGCAGTCCCGCAGCCAGTTGGGGCGCAGCAGCTGGCGCAGCATCAGTCGTCGCCCTCCCGCTCCTCCAGCTCGGCCTCGATCCGGGGTTGCACCCGTTCGAACTCCTCGCCTTCCACCAGCACCGCGCCGTCACCGTTCATGCGGGCCACCACAAAGAAGGGATCGAGGGGGATGTACAGCCCGTACTCCCGCTCGTCCACCAGGAAGCTCACCAGCAGCTCGTAGGTCTCGGAGTCGTCATCGTCGTCCTCATCGTCCTCGAGTTCATCCGGCTCCGGCTCGTCCAGTTCGCCGCTCACGGTGAGGGTGACCGCCGAGCGCACCAGGGTGAGGTCGTGCTCCTGCAGCACCACATCCGCCACCGACAGGATCGGCTCGGTGGCATCGATGGTGTCGATCAGTTCCGGGTCTTCGTCGTCGTCGAGGCGGAACAGGCAGACCGGTGTATCGACCGGGGTGAGCAGCACGTAGTCGTGGCCATCGAGGGGGATCAGCTGCTCAAGGAAGCAGAGCAGCTGGCGGCCACGGCTGTCGTGCACCAGCACGGTGGGCACGTCGGCGGGGATCTCCGAGGGAGAGGGGGAGGGGGGTTCGGGGCTCATGCGCTGGGATTGGTTCTCCTCAGGATGGTGCAGCGTCGGCCGTCTGGCCGCCAGCCATGGTCGCCGGCGCCACCGGTTCCGGTCCTTCCTGCAGCCATTGCTCCAGCAGCAGCGCCGCAGCGGCACTGTCGAGGGCGCCGCTGCGGTCGCCGTGGAGGCCGTGGCGCTCGGCGGCAGCCCAGCTGCTGGAGTGTTCATTCACCCAGGCCAGGGGCAGGCCCAGCTGTTGGGCCAGCCGGGTGCCGTAGCGCCGGCAGTGCACGGCCTGGGCGGTGGGGTCTCCGGCCTGATCGAGGGGCAGGCCCACCACCAGGGCCTCAATGCGCCGCTGGCGCACCACGTGGCCCAGGTGCTCCAGATCGGCCGCAAAGGTCCCCCGGGCCAGGGCCGGCAGCGGCGTCACCGTCAGCCCCAGGGGGTCACAGCCGGCCAGGCCGATCCGGCGGCGCCCCACGTCGAGGGCCAGCACCGAGCGGGGCCGGGGGGCCATCACGGCGTGGGGGCCAGGGGTGTGGGTGTGGGCAGGGGCCGGCGGCGGGGCTGCCATTGATCGAGCATGGCCTCGATGCGCCGGGCTGCGCGCACCGGGGCCTGCAGCCCCTGGCGGCGCCAGACGCTGCGGGCCATCAGCACCCGTTCTCCCCGTTCTTCGGCCCCCAGGCCGGCCAGCCAGCGTTGCTGGGCCCCATCGCGCACATCACAGCGCAGCCAGAGGGGATCCCGGGACCCGAGGGCGGCGTGGGCCTGGCGCAGCAGCAGCTCGCTGGCTGCTCCCACCAGGTGCTCCCA
>JBIIQK010000229.1:0-3341 GCA_044342135.1 Cyanobium sp. | reverse complement strand
CGGCAAGGTCGGCTCAGTTTTTAAACTCCTACACAGAGATCATCCAGCACGGCGTTGATGTTGATGTCTATTCCCCGCCTCCCGACGATGCATTGGAGAGGCTGCGTGAGCCTTTAAATTTACCTGGGCTTTCCGTTCCTGCATCATTGCAATCCCGTTATTGGATTGGGGCATTTGGACGCATTCGGTCGAGTAAGGGTACGGACCTTCTGGTCGACGCCTTGATTCAGGTGCTGCCTGGGTTTCCTGAGTTTGCGGCGGTCATGACGGGGTTGTGTCAGGCGAAAGATGCTGCTTTTCAACAGGATCTGCAAGGCAAGATTGATGCGGCAGGTCTGGCGGATCGGATTGTGTTTTTAGGGGATCTTGACCGCGAAACGGTCCTGGCCTGTTATCGCCGCGTGCTGCTCTGCGTGGCGGCATCCCGGACAGAGGGCTTTGGCCTCACCCCCCTGGAGGCCATGGCCTGTGGGCGTGCTGTTCTGGTGTCTGGAGCGGGGGTGTGGCCCCAGGTGGTCGATGCCGAGGTCGGGGCGTCCTTTGAAACGGGATCGGCCACTGCGCTGGCCGCCGCCTTGCGCGGATTGCTGCCCGATCCTGCGTTGTTGTGGCAGCAGGGGCGCCGTGGTCGCCAGAGGGCTGTGGTCTGCCATTCACTCCAGGGAGAGGCTGATCGGATCAACCAGCTCTACCGGCAGCTGATGGCTTAGGGAGCCGGTTTGTAGCCCGCTCCCCGGTCTTCACGGGCGCTCAGGACGCCCTGGAAGAAGGCGCGATTCTTGTAAAACTTGCGCTTGCTGAGCAGAGTGCTGGGGGAGAGCAATTGTCGGACCGCTGACCAGAGGGCCTTGCGGTAGGCCCCTGGGATCTGGTGCTTGCTGGTGGTGTAAACCAGGGATCGACCCATATGCCAGGCCTTGAGAGCCGACACGCTGGCGGAGCGGCCACTGGAGTGGCCACTCAGATGCATCACTTCGGCCGCTGGAATGAACCATATCGGCCCGGCCTGTTGGCGCAGGCGCAGGCTGATGTCATCATCTTCATGGTAAAGAAAAATATTGGAATCAAAGCCGCCAATCTGTTCAAAAGCCCGGGCCCTGACAAACAAAGCTGCACCGGAGAGCACGGGAACTTCGCTGTCATTCGCAGGGGGTGTTCGAGGCAGGATCTGTTCGGGTTTCAGCAGGCAGCTGCGGCGTTTCAAGGAAGACGCTCCGCGTCGGTTGACGATGCGTGGATTGAACGCGGAGGCTGTGGGGTGGGTGTCTGCTGCTGATTCCAGGCGGGCCAGGGTTGTGGCGTTGAGTACGCTGTCTGGATTGACAAAAAATAGAAATTCGCTGCGACCCAGAGCAGCCCCTTGATTGCAGGCGGCGCCAAATCCTGCATTGCTCGCATTGCAGATCAGGTGGGCGTGATGGCTGTCAGCGAGTTCCCGGGTTGATGCAAGATCCTGGGACCCGTTGTCAACCAGGATCGTTGTGGTTCCTGGTGGGAGGGACGCCAGCAGATCCTTCAGCACCGCTGAGCTGTTGAAGCACACGCTGACAACGGTGGTGCGGTTGACCGGCTTAGGCGCCATGCTCAGAAACCCCTCTTAGAAGCCACTGCTGATACTCACTCGGCGCTGTTCGCCACCCTTCTCGATCACAGCACTGTCGCCGCTGGCGGAGCGCAGACGCCAGCCGCTGCTGCCGATGCTCTCGCCCACGGCCGCACTGGTGGAACTGCCTTCGAACTGAAAGATGGCCGAACCGCTTTGACCGGGCACCTGAACCACCCCGACCAACTGGGGCGCCCCGACACCACTTCCCCTGGCAGCGTTGACGTTCCCCCCTGGGCTGCTTCCACTACCGCTGGCGGCGGGTGCGGGGCTTGGGATTCGATTGTTGACCGGCACCCTCAGCACCTCAGCGGAGGGAGCACTGCTGGTGGGTAGGGACGCCAGTTCCTCCATCCAGGGTTCCCCTGGTGGAGGTGGCGGCTGCTCGCTGTCCTTGTCTGCTTCGGTGGGCGGGGTGGCGGCTTGCGAACGCTCCAGCGTGGCCGCGGCCGTGCCCGGCCCCATGGTGCGTAGCCGCTCGATCAGGAGCATGTTGCGTTCCTGTCGGATCGCCTGCTGGGATTGATTCCAGATGCCGAAAACGATCAGGGCCGCGCCAGCTGACACCAGCACCGACACGCCTGCGGCGGCCAGGAGCTGACTTGGTCTGCGTCCCAGCTGGTCGGCCCAGTGCTGCACTGGGCCCAGCTTCCTGGCTCTGGGTGAGCCGATCCGGCTTGTGGATCTCCTACAGGTGCTGCGGCCACTTCGCTGTTGCCCCGTGGCTGTTGGCTGGGGCCGATCGATCGTTGGCACCGGGGCAGGAGGGAGATCCTGGATCTCGACAGGGATGCTCTCGAGCTGATCGGACGGGGTGCGGTTGGCGAACTGAGGGGCGGGGGGGGGATCGCAGACCTCCACCTCAATGGGCTTTTCGGGTTCAAAGACCCGATTGAGCACCTGCTCAGCCTTCAGCTCCCAGTAGGCCCGGGAGGTGGGGATGCCGCGCAACGGACTCACCTGCCCTGCCCCTCATGTCCTGGGGTTCACAGTACTGACCCTTTCCTGGGTAGACGAGTCTTGGCGCCGGCGGATCTCTAGCCAGAGCATCAGGGCGGTGATGTCGGCGGGACTGACTCCCGGGATTCGGGTGGCTTGACCCAGGCTGAGGGGTTGCACGGCAGCAAGCTTTTCGCGGGCCTCCTTCGAGAGGGTGCCGATGGCGGCGTAGTCGACGTCGGCGGGAATCGGCTGGTGCTCCTGTTTCCTCACCCGGTCGATCTGTTGCTGTTGGCGGGCCAGGTAGCCGCTGTATTTGATGTCGATCTCGGCGCCTTCGCGCACGTCGGCCTGCAGCTCGGCATCGGCCAGACCGTGGCGCACCAGGTCGTCGCTGTGAAAGCCGGAGCGACGCAGCAGGTCGGCCAGGGTGATCGACCCCCGGATGGGGGCGCCGGTCGCGGCTTCCACCGCCGGCGCCGCAGGGTCGCTGCCCTTCAAGCGCACGGTTTCGAGCCGGTGTTTTTCGGCCTCAATGGCCTCCTGTTTGCGGTTGTAGATCTCCCAGCGGCGGTCGTCGATCAGGCCCAGCTCCCGGCCCATGGGGGTGAGGCGCCGATCGGCGTTGTCACCGCGCAGCACCAGTCGGTATTCGCTGCGGCTGGTGAGCACCCGGTAGGGCTCGCGTAGATCCTTGGTGATCAGGTCGTCGATCATCGTGCCGATGTAACTGCCCTCCCGGGGGAAGTGCACCGCGCTCTGGCCGCGCACCTGCCGGGCGGCGTTGAGGCCCGCCACC
>JBIIQK010000228.1:0-3343 GCA_044342135.1 Cyanobium sp. | reverse complement strand
TGCGCTTCAGGCCGCACCCCTGCTGGCCCTCGCCGACTACATCACGAGCCGCGACCGATGAGCGCCCCCCTGGCTGGGATCTTCGACAACGGCGTGCTCTGGTGGGGATTGGCGGCATGCGGCGCCGCCCAGCTCTCCAAGTTGGTGATCGAACTGGTGGTGCACCGCCGCTGGAACCCCAAGGTGCTGGTGGAAACCGGCGGCATGCCTTCGAGCCACTCGGCCCTGCTCACTGGCACCACCGCCGCCCTGGGCTGGGTGCAGGGCTTTGACGGGCCCCTGTTTGGTCTGGCGGCCGTGCTCTGTTTCGTGGTGCTCTACGACGCCTCCGGCGTGCGCCGCGCCGCCGGCCTCACCGCCGCCCGGGTGAATCTGATCGGGACTGGTGCGATCCCCAGCCCCGATCTCGCCAGTGCCTCAGCCAGCACAACAGCCAGCTCTCCCAAGCCCCTCAAGGAAAACCTCGGCCACACCCGCCTGGAGGTGCTGATCGGGGCCCTGATGGGGCCGTTGGTGGCGCTGCCGGGGCTGGTGCTGGTGGGCTCGCCGCTCCATCTCGCCCAGGGGTGGGGCTGGTTCACCGCCGTGGGCTGACCCCGTTGGCTGACGCCCAAGCCTCCGGCCCCTCCACCGGCCCCGAGGCCGCCCTCACCACCGACCAGCAGGCCGCCGCCGCCGCCTTTGCCGAGTGGCTGGCTGCTCCGGTGGACGGCACCCCGTTTGTGCTGAGCGGCTACGCCGGCACCGGCAAAACCTTCCTGTCGATGCGCTTTCTGGCCCAGGTGGAGGCCACCGGCCTCTGCTGGACCGTGGTGGCCCCCACCCACAAGGCCGTGGGGGTGCTGCGCTCCCACCTGGCGATGGCGGGCCTGTCGCCCACCTGGTTTCCCTCCACCATCCACCGGCTGCTGCGCCTCAAGCTCAAGCGCCAGCGCGATCTCGAGCGCTGCGAAGAGACCGAGCAGACCGCCATGGCCCTCGAGCACCTGGGCCTGGTGCTGATCGATGAGGCCTCGATGGTGGATTCCACCCTGCTGGAGATCAGCCTGCGCTGCGCCCACCCCTTCCGCACCCGGTTGGTGTTTGTGGGCGATCCGTCCCAGCTGCCCCCCGTGGGTGAGCCCGAGAGTCCGGTGTTCAGCCTGGGCCGGGCCTGCCGGGCCGAGCTGCGCCAGGTGGTGCGCCACCAGGGGCCGGTGCTGCGCCTGGCCTCGGGGTTGCGCCAGGGCGACCTGCCCTGCCGCCGGCCGCCGGCGCTGCCGCCGATTCGCACCGCCACGGGCCAGGTGGCCCTGCTGGAGCGAGGTGCCTGGCTCGAGGCCGCCCAGGCCGCCCTGCGCCGCAGCGCCGAAACCGACAACCCCGACCTGGCCCGCATCCTCTGCTACACCAACCGCTCCCTCGAGCAGCTGGTGCCGATCGCCCGCCGCGCCCTGCACGGTGAGATGGCCGACCAGCTGCCGGTGCTGCCCGGCGAGGTGCTGATCACCCGCGCCGCCGTGATGGCCCCCGCCTGCCGCGAGGGCGAAGACGCCGCCGAGGAGCCCGACATGCTGCTGGGCTCCAACCGGGAGCTGGTGGTGCGCGACGTTACCCCCGAGCGCTGCGACCTGGCCGATTTCGGCGTGGCGACGGCGGATCTGGGTGGTGATCTCAGCCCGCCGGTGATCGACACCCTCACGGCCCGGGTGGAGGCCGGCGACAGCCAGCTCAGCCTGCGGCTATTGCCCCCCCTGGGCACGGCGGCCCGGAGCGCCCTCGAGGCGGCGTTGGCCCGCCTGCGCCAACGGGCCAGGGACGCTGGCAAGCAGGAAGGCAAGGGCCTGTGGCGCCGCTTTTTCCTGGTGCGGGACGCCTTTGCCTCCCTCGGTCCGGCCGCCGTTCTCACCGTGCACCGCAGCCAGGGCAGCACCTTTGCCGAGGTGTTCGTCGATGCCGATGTGTTCTGGCCCAGCGACCCGGTGCTGCGCCGCCAGCTGGTGTACGTGGCCGTGAGCCGCGCCAGCCAGGCCGTCACCCTTCAGGCCGGCTCCAGCCCCAGCGCCGACCAGCAGCTCTGGAGCCGGTGGCTGCAGGCCGATCCCTGATTCGCGCTGCTCCCAAGCCCTGTTTCAGCCGCCTGCCGAAGTCTGTACAGCCTGTACACAATCAGGCACACCGCCGCAGGACTGCCCCCTAGGCCAGCTGCAGGCCCTGGATGCCCTGCCAGCCCAGGTACACCGCCAGGGCCACGCTCACCAGGCCCACCAGCAGGTCGCCCTTGGCGAACAGCCACTGTTTGCCCCGCTCCAGCAGGGGCAGCACCCGCTCCGGGCCGGCCAGCGCCAGGGCCAGTAGGGGCGCCAGCAGCAGGCTGGCGCTCACCAGGCTGAACACGCCTGTGGCCAGCACCTCCTGGCCGTGGCCCAGGCCCGCCGCCAGCAGGCTGCCGGCGGTTTTGGCAAACAAAAACAGATCATCCGGGCTGGCCACTTCCAGGGCTGCGCTGATCCCCAGCAGCAGGGGCAGGGGCATGGCGCAGAACTGGTCCAGCTTGCGGGTCCAGGCCGGCGGCTCGGCCCCGTCCTCCTCCTTGCCCAGCAGCTCCTTGAGCCCCAGCCCCAGCAGGGCCCCGGCCGCCAGCAGGTCGAGGCCGGTGCGGTGGCTGGTGCCCTTGTCCATGGTGAGCAGCAGGCCGTGGCCCACCGTGAGCAGCAGGGTCACCGCCAGAGCCGCCGTGGCCAGCCAGCCGGCTACAAACCAGCCCCCCCGCTGCAGGGGTTTCGGCCCGAGCAACAGCAGCAGCAGCAGGCCGATGTGCAGGGGCGAGAAGCCGATCGCCAGGCCATAGGCCGCCAGCTCCCCCAGCAGGGCGACCAGACCTTGGCTGGCGTTCGGCAGATCAGTCATTCACAAGTTCAGCGATCACGCTGGGGGCACCACCGGGGCATTCCAACGCACCACCGTGCGCCGCTCGCGCTCATGGCCTAGCACCGAGAGGGTGGCGGTGTTGAGATTCAGCAGGGCCCCGCCGCCGGGTCCCAGGCCTAGCCAGGTGCCCGCCAGGCTGCGCAGGATGTGGCCGTGGGCCACCAGCGCCACGGCCCCGCCGTCTGCCAGGGATTCAGCCAGGGCGATCACCCGCTGGCAGCGGGCCTCCACCTGGGGGCTGCTCTCGCCGTCGGGGCAGCCGTGGCTCCACACGGTCCAGCCCGGCACCTGGGACCGGATCTCGGCAGTGGTGATCCCCTCGTAGCGGCCGTAGTCCCACTCCTGCAGGTCGGGGCAGATCCGGGCCTCGGCGCCCAGGCCCGCCAGCTCGGCGGTGCGCCGCGCCCGCTGCAGCGGGCTCACCAGCACGGCG
>JBIIQK010000028.1:0-11612 GCA_044342135.1 Cyanobium sp. | reverse complement strand
TCCATCGGGTGGGATGGATCGATCTCTGGAGCCCAGAAATGCATGGTCCTGGAACCTGTCCTGCCAACGCTAGCCAGGCTGGCCAGGCCGGACCACACCGGGGAGGATGAGCTCCAGCAGGGCACCGCCGCCGGCGTGGTTGCTGGCCTGGATGCGACCCCCATGGGTGACGGCGATCTGCTGCACGATCGAGAGGCCGAGGCCACTGCCGGTGCGCTGGCCCCGGGCCCGGGCCGGATCGCCCCGATAGAAGCGCTCAAACAGATGGAGCAGGTCGTCCTCACTGAGACCGGCCCCCTGGTCGGCCACCGCGATCTGGCACCAGTCGCCCCGCCGGTCGAGGCTGACGGCCACTACACCCCCGTCGGGGCTGTAGCGCAGGGCGTTGTCGAGCAGGTTGAGCAGGGCCCGGTGCAGCCGGGAGTTGTCGCCACGGAGCTGCAACTGGGCCGGCCCCTGCAGATCGAGACGGATGCCGCGGGGATCGGCCAGGGGACGCAGGTTGGCCCACACCTGCTCCACCAGCGGGGGCAGATCCACCACGCTGGCCCGCTGGCCCAGCCCCGGCAGGGTGTTCTCCAGGCGGGAGAGCTCGAGCAGGTCTCCGACCAGTTCCTGCAGCCGCAGCAGTTCCCGTTGCAGCCGCTCCACCAGCCTGGCGTTCTGGCTGTTGACCTGGGCGGCCAGGCTGTCGCCCACCAGCAACAGGGCTGTGAGGGGCGTTTTCAGCTCGTGGGCCACATCGCTCACCCAGCGCTCCTGCTGCTCCAGTTGGGCATCGAGGGAGCGGCGGCTCTGGAGCTGCACCCCGAGCCAGCCATCGCGGCCAGGCACCACCATCACGTCGAGATCCTGGCCACCTGAGTGCCATTCGAGCCGCTGGGGCCGGTCCTGGCGGCGGGCGATGCGGAGGCTGCTGGCCAGCTCCGGGTCGGTGCAGATCTCGGAGAAGGGCTGCCCCACCAGCAGCCGGCCCGCATCCAGCTGGAGAATCCGTTCGGCCCGGGGATTGATGTGGCCAATGCTGCCGCTGCGATCCAGCAGGATCCAGCCGGTGGCCGAGGAATCCATCCAGCTCAGCAGTTGCCGAGCCCGGGGCAGGCGCCCAGCCAGTCCAGCCCGCCGGCGCCAGAGGCCCAGCAGCCCGCCGAGCCCGAGCCCGAGAGCGGCCCCCAGCACCAGGGCCAGCACCAGTTCCAAGGATCTAGCCAAACCGGTAGCCGAAACCGCGCACGGTGATCAGATGCACCGGAGAAGAGGGGGTGTCCTCGAGCTTTTCGCGCAGCCAGCGGATGTGCACATCCACGGTCTTGCTGTCGCCGATGTAGTCGATGCCCCAGAGCTGCTCAAGCAGCTGGTCGCGGCTCCAGACCCGCCGGGGATGCTGCATGAACAGCTCCAACAGGCGGTATTCCTTCGGGGAGAGATTCACCTCCAGACCATCGCGGGTCACCCGGCACTCCTCCTGGTAGAGGCAGAGATTGGCGTGCTCCAGCACCCGGGCCCGGCTGACCGGACTGGCCGAGCGGCGCAGCAGGGCCCGGCAACGGGCCACCAGCTCCCGCATGCCGAAGGGCTTCACCAGGTAGTCGTCGGCCCCCACCTCCAGGCCCAGCACCCGGTCGGTTTCGGTGTCGCGGGCACTCACCACCAGGATCGGGGTCTGGTTGCTGTGCTGGCGCAGCTGGCGGCAGACATCGAGCCCCCCCAGGCCGGGCAACATCAGATCCAGCACCACCAGCGCAAACCCCTGGCCCTCCGGAGCCCGCTGCAGCATCTGCAGGGCATCGCGGCCATTGCCGCAGGCCTGCACGGCGAAGCCCTCCAGCTCCAGGGCATCGCGAATGGTTTCGCGGATCGTTTCGTCGTCTTCGACGACGAGCAAGGAGGGCTGCATCGCTCCATTCTCCCCGGAGAGCTCCACCCCCCAGAAGGTTGACGTCAACACAGAAGCTTCAACCACAGCGGTACCCCTGCCCGCGCACGGTGGTGAGCAAGACCGGCCGGGCCGGATCGTCTTCGAGCTTCAGCCGCAGCCAGCGGATGTGCACATCCACGGTTTTGGGATCCAGTGCAATCGCCTCGCTCTCGCCCCAGACCCGCGCCAGCAGCTCGTCCCGGCTCCAGATCCGGCGGGGATGCTCCAGGAAAAAACGCAGCAGTCGAAACTCCCGCGGCGAGAGGGTCACCTCGGTGCCATCCCGGCAGACCCGGTGCTCCTCCACCTGCATGGCCACCGGCCCACAGCGCAACACGGTGCTGGGCTCAAGCCCAAGCTGGTGACGGCGCACCAGCGCCCGGCAGCGGGCCAGACACTCGGCCAGGCCAAACGGGCAGGGGAGCACGTCGTCGGCTCCGGCCTCCAGGCCCCAGACCCGATCGGCCTCGGCGCTGCTGGCCGCGAGCATCAGCACTGGCAACGGCACCGGCAGTGTTCGCACCTGGCGACACAGGGCCGCGGCCCCCTCACCCAGGCTGCCATCGACCACCAGCAGATCCCAGGCGGAGGGGTCGGCCAGCCGCTCGACTGCTGCGGTGGCATCCAGGCAGCCCTGCACAGCAAAACCCTCGGAACAAAAGGCCTGCCGGAGCTGGGAGCCGGCGGCGGGATCGGGATGAACCAACAACAGCCGAATCGGCGGCTGACTCATCGATGGGGGCTGCGCTGGTGGGGCAGATGGCTCACCACCAGACGGCGCTGGGAGTCGATCTGGAGCCAACCCTCATCGCGAAGGGCGCCGAGGATGCGGGTCACGGTGACCCGGGTGGTGCTGAGGGTGCTGGCCAGCTCCTGGTGGGTGAGCTTGAGCTGCAGCCGCAGGCCCTGCTCGCAGGGCTGGCCGTAGTCGTTGGCGAGCAGCTCCAGGAAGCCGCGCACCCGATCTTCGATGCGACGCAGACCCAGCAGGGCCAACAGGGCCTCACTCTGGCGGTAGCGGGCCGCCATGCCCTGGAGCAGCCCCATCGCCAGATGGGGGGAGCGCTGGATCTCCTCGCAGCTGACGCACAGCAGGTCGGTGTCGACCAGGGTGGTGGCCGCGTAGGCCTCCACGTTGGTGAGGGGATCGCCGAAGGGTTCGTTGGGGCCGGCCAGGCCGAGCAGCAGCTCGTCGCCATGGATGGAGATGGCGGTGAGTTTGACCATGCCCCGCACCACCAACCACACGCTGCGCTTCAGCAGGGGCACCTGGCTGCCGGCCGCCAGATGCACCAGGCTGCGCTTCTCGTAGCTGGTTTCAAGCAGGTCACGGAAGCTGTCGCTGCGACCCGGTTGAAGGGAAGGCGTGAACACCATCGCGGAGCAGGCCAGGGGCTGGGGGAACGCTATGGAGGGCTCCACTCCGCCAGGCAAAGGCCCGGTAGTGCGCGGTTTAAGGGTCGGTTAGGGCAGGGGCGCCGGCGCGGGGCTAGCGGCTGAATCCCTGGGCCTGGTGGCGGCCATCAGGGCGTAGGCCAGGGACATGGCCCCGGGATCTGGGTGCCCCAGGCTGCGCTCGCCATGGGGACGGGCGCGGCCGAGCCGGGGCAGCAGTTGGGCGGTGGCCAAGGCCGCCTCAGAGCTGGCGGCGGCGGCCTGGCGCAGGGCCTGCTCCAGGCTTTCGCCCGCCCGCACACCGCTCTGGAGCCGGTCGCTGAAGGGCTGGAGCGCATCCACCATCGTCTTGTCGCCCGGAGCGGCCTTGCCCAGGGTCGTCACGGCCCGCAGGGCGGCGGCCACGGCAGCGGCGATGGTGTCGCCATCGCTGGCGCCCCCCGCACTGGAGGCTGCGCTGGCGAGCTGTTGCCCAGCCGCCATCAGGGCTCCTCCCCACAGGGCACCGGAGGTTCCACCCCCCTGATCCGACCAGGCTTCCCCCGCTTCGATCAACAGCGTGGCGGTGCTGCCACCCCGGGCCACCGTGCCCTCGGCACTGGCAAGGGCCCCCTGGATGCCGCGCACCATGCCCAGCCCGTGGTCGCCATCCCCGGCCACCGCATCCAGCCCGCCGAGTTCCTCCTGCCGGGCGATCAGTTCCCTTTGCACGGCGCGCATCCGCTCCAGCAGCTCCAGCTGCCCGGCGGCACCTGGGCCAGGGGTGGCAACAGCCGCTGGATCTGGGGCCGGTGCCGCCGGTGGGGCCAGCTCCTGGGCTGGGGCCCCGCCGGCGGGGGCCTCTGGATGCCGCTCGAACACCCCACGCCGGTAGGCCGGGCTGTCCGCCGCCGCCATCCAGAGGGGTTCGAGCTCCCCATCCAGCCAGCACACACTGAGGGACACCCCGGCCATGTCGAGGCTGGTGACCAGCTCGCCGCACTCGCAGTCGGCCAGCTCCACCCCGGCGGCGCGCAGCTCCGCGGCCACGGCTCCGAACAGCCCAAACAACTCCTCGTATTTGAAGGTGCCCAGCCCGTTGAGCAGCACCACCACCCGTTGCTGGGCCGGATCGACGTCTGCGGGCCGCTCGGCCAGCAGACGTTCCACCAGCAGCGCCGCCAGCTCCTGGGCCGAAACGATTGGCCCCTCGCTCAGCCCCGGTTCACCGTGGAGCCCCATGCCAATGGCCATGCGCCCGTGGGGCACCGCAAACAGCGGCTCGCCGGCGCCCGGCAGGATGCAGCCGCTGAAGGCCACCCCCAGCGACCGGGTGCGCCCATTCGCCTTCCGGGCCAGCCGCTCCACCGCGTCGAGATCGCATCCGGCCTCGGCCGCAGCCCCCGCAATCTTGTAGACCACCAAGCCACCGGCGATGCCCCGCCGCAGCTCGGGCTGGTCGGCCGGTGCGCTGGCGATGTCGTCGGTGACGGCGACGATGCGCACGTCGATGCCCTGGCGGCGCAGGCGCTCCGCCCCCAGGCTGAAATGGAGCATGTCACCGGCGTAGTTGCCGAAGGCCAGCAGCAGGCCAGCGCCCCGCTCCACGGCGCTGCCCACCCGATACACCTGGCCCGCCGAGGGGGAGGCAAAGATGTTGCCGCACACGGCCCCGGCGGCCAGGCCCCGACCCACCAGGCCCGCAAAGGCCGGGTAATGGCCCGAACCTCCACCCGTCACAACGCCCACCTGGCCGGCAGGGATCGGGGCCAGCCTCACCACCCCGCCGTCCACGCGGCGCACATGGCGGGGATGGGCCAGCACAAAGCCATCGATGGCCTGGCTGGCAAAGACCGATGGGTCGGTGGGGAGATGGGTCATGGCCCAGGCTATGCAGCGTCCGAGGGCTCGGCCAGGGGACCACGCAGGATCCAGAGCCGGCTGCCCTGGCGCCAGAGCAGCCAGAGCTCGTCGCCGTTGCGCAGGGAGCGACCGTGCAGGTCCCCCAGGGGCAGGGCCGACGCCGCTGTGACGGGCACCTGACGGACCGTGACGCCCTGGGGCTCGGGGCCCAGGGTGGGCGGCCAGGCCTTCTCCACACCCCCCGCCCAAACCGCCTCCAGGGCCCGCGTCTGGGCGGGCAGGAGCCACCACTGGCGTCGTTGCACCGCCACCAGAACCTGGGTAGGCGGATCCTGGGGCCATTCGGACTGGGCAACCTGGCGAGCCAGCGCGAAGGCCACCCCGGGCTGAGCCGGCAGGGCATCGGCCTGGCTGGGAGCTCCCCCCCGCTGCCGCGGCGGGAGGGGCCGACTGGGCTCGGGTCCGGTGGGCATTGTGGAGGGCGGCGGCGGCGGCAGGGCCGGCAGGCCCTGCAGGGGAATGACGGGCAGGCCAGCGGCGGCGCCCTGGGGGCCGGGCTGGCGACTCCAGCGCAGCAGGGAGGGGGTGTCGTCGGGCCCAGCGATGCGGCGGGGGCGGCGCCCGTCGGACCCCGGGGGGGCGAGGGCCAGCAGCAGCCAGGCCTGGCAGAGGCCGGCGGCGAGCAGGGCCGGCCCCCAACGGCGCAAGGCCTGGTCAGCCAGGCGACTGGGCAGGGGCAGGAAGCTGAAGTTCAAGGGAGAGGGGCAGGGAATCAAGCTGGGTGAGCAGGCGGCGCACATCGCCCCAGGGCGTGTCGGGGTCGGGCACGATCCGCAGGCGGACCAGCCGCCGGCGCAGCTCGGGAGTGGCCAGCAGCCGCACGAGCTCGGCCGACGCCACCGGCTGGTTCCACAGCCTGAGCCGACCATCGGCGGCCAGGTGGACACTCACCACGCCCTGGGCCATGGGCCGCTGCTGCCAGCGCTGGGGCAGCAACAGCACGGCCAGGCCCACCCCACAGAGTGCCGTGGCCAGCAGGCCATGGCCCAGGGCCGGGAGCCAGGGGCCTGCAACCAGCCCAGAACAGGAGCGCGATCGTCTCAACCGCCTGCCCCCACCGGCTCCAGCACCACGGGCAGCCGTGCCTGCTGCCGCAGCCAGGCCAGGGAGGCCGCCACCTCCCCAGTGGTCAAGGCGGCTGAGGGCAGGAAGCGCAGAACCTGCACCCCCTTGGGCCGGGCGCGGAGGGTTCGCCCCAGCCCCTCCTGCGCGATCGGCGCACCGTTGAGCAACCACGCCCCGCTGGCACTGCGGGCCACCGCCCAGCCGGCCCCGGCAGCGGTGCCGGCCTCCGGGCGCACCTGGGGGGCCGGTTGGAGCAGGAGGGCGGGCAGGGCGGCCACCGCCAGCAGCAGCACCAGGCTGGTGGCGGTCAAGGACACCAGCAGCAGGGGCGCCGTCACAACCAGGGGCCCGTTCCCGGCCGGCGTCCGCGTCACGATGGCCCGCTGGCACAGCGGCGCAGCTGCCAGCGCCGCAGGCCCTGGTTGAGCAGCAACAGCGCCATCGCCACCAGCGTGAGCTGGAGCCCCAACAGGGTGGGCAGCAGCACGTCGCCGTAGCCGGCCAGGGGAGCGGTGGGGGGCAACAGCAGCTGGGGGCCGAGTTGCTTCAGCACCGCCATCAGCCCCGCCGTGGTGCCCACCAAGCCGAGCAGGGGGGCGAGCAGCACCGCGGCCTGCAACACCGCTTCCCCCCAGGCCATCTGCTCCTCGCAGTCCTCGAGCAGCTGGCTGCGCACCTCCACCGATGGCGCGGCGGCCAGGGCCCCGCAGAGCTCCCGCCAGGGTCGCCGTCCCCGCCGCCACCAGCGCCACCAGAAGGCGAGGCGATCAAAACCCACGGTGAACACGGCCACCGACACCAGCAGCAGCGGCAGGGCGACAGGGCCACAAGCCCCCCACAACGCTCCCGTCATGTCCCGGTTCCCAACGGCTCTGAGGGCCGGAGGTTATGGCCCCCACCGCGCAGGCGGCGGTATCCGCCTCACTTGACAGACCCCTCAGCCCACAGCGGTGTCTGCCACCAGTCGCACCTGGGGCAAACCCGCCACGCCCTGCACGGGAAGGCTGTAGCCCCCCTCGCGGAACAGCCGCAGGCAGGCGTCCACCACGGTGGCGTCGTAAAGGGTGGCCTTGCCCTCCTCCAGCACCGCCAGGGCCGCATCGAGCCCCTTGGCAAAGCGATAGGGGCGATTGGTCGCCATCGATTCCACGGTGTCGGCCACGGCCAGGATCCGCCCGAGCAGGCTGATCTGATCGCCCACGAGCCGCTGGGGATAGCCACTGCCATCAAGGCGTTCGTGGTGATGCAACACGGTTTCGGCGACGGGCCAGGGGAAATGAAGGGGTTGCAACACGTCGTAGCCAGCGCGCACATGGGTGCGCATCAGGGCCATCTCCTCGGCAGATAGCTGGCTGGGCTTGGTGAGGATCTCCGACGGAATGGTGAATTTGCCGATGTCATGCACCATGCCGCTGATCCGCAGGCCCTGTAGCTGGTGGTCGCTGAGGCCAATCTCCCGGCCGATGGCACAGGACAGATCCGCCACCCTGGCCTCGTGCCCAGCGGTGTAGGGATCCCTGCGTTCATTGAGCATCACCAGCGACGCCACAATCTCTTCCAAGCTCTGAAGGGTGTCCTGCTGGTATTGCTCGGCCCGTTTCTCAGCAGCTTTGCGATCCGAGATGTCGCGGATGTTGCACTGAATCACCTCCTCATCGCCCACCCGGTAGACGTTGCTGACGAACTCAACCTCCTTGACAGCGCCAGCCTTGGTGGTGAGGGGGAGGTCTTCGTAGCGGATGTATCCCTTGTCCTGCAGTTCGGCATAGGCAGTGAGGGCCAATTGCTTGTCAGCAAAGGCTCCGATTTCCCAGAGCTGTTTGTCGAGCAGCTCCTCTTTGGAAAATCCCAGCAGCGCACAGATGTAGGGATTGGCCGCCGTGATGCGGCCACTAGCCATCTCCAGAATCAGAATGCCGTCCTGGGCATTTTCGGCCAGCATGCGATAGCTGAGTTCGCTGGCTGAGAGGGCCTGGCGGGCCTCCACTTCGGCTTGCACATCCCGCCATCCGGCCACCATGCCCGTCACCCCTCCAAGGGCATCGAGCAAGGGCCGGCGGAAGAGAGACACCCAGCGATAGGTGCCGCCGCTGGTGCGCAGGCGCATCTCCATGCGCGTCGCCGTGAGTCCCTGCGGACCGGCCAGAGTGGGATGGCTGAACCGGGCCTGATCCTCCGGGTGAATCACCGTGAGCATCGGATTGCCGATCAGCTCGGCCGGGGTCCAGCCCGCCACCGTGAACACCGAGGGGGAGATCCACTCGATCATTCCGGCCGCATTGGTGCGCACCACCACGTCAGAGGCATTTTCGGCAATCAGCCGATAGTTCGCTTCGCTCTGCTTGAGGCTGGAGCGGGCCTCCTCCAGGTCGGTCACCTCGGCCAGCTGGGCCAGGAAATAGCGAATCTGGCCGGCGCGCGAGCGGATCGCCGAGAGGGAGAGATCGGCCCAGACCACCTGCCCATTGGGCTTGAGGTAGCGGTAGCGGGTGTGACAACTGGGCACGCGCTGGGCCTTGAGCTCCGCCACCCACGCCTCATCCTTGGCCAGATCGTCGGGGTGAAGAATCTGCTGCCAGCGCAGGCTGCGCAGGGTGGCCGCGTCCCGGCCAAAGAGGCGGCAGGCCGCCTCGTTCACCTGGAGAAAGCGACCATCCAGCGCGATCAGGCACATCCCGAAAGCGGCGTTCTCCAATCCCTGCGCAAACATCTGGCGCGATTGGCCCAAGCGCTCCTCGGCCCGTTCCCGCTGGCCAGCCAGCACCGCCGCCACCACGGCTGTACAGAAAAAGACGAGCAATCGCAGCGCCAGATCCATATCCGCTGGCGTGCCCTGGCGCCATTCCGACAGCAGCCCCAGCACCAGGGCCAACACCGCCAGCAGCACAACCTGACTGGGCTTGGCAAAGGCCAGCGCCATCACCATCGGCAGCCAGTAATAGGAGAGGCGTACCTGATCCGGCGCCGCCAGATCGAGCAGGGCCAGGCCTAGCAGGGCTCCAACCAGGGCCCACAGCCGGCGATCACGCCAGGCGGACGGCAGCGGGCGCAACAGATGGGACAAAGGGGCCATGGCCATTCACCGCTGCAGGGGTTCTGGGACCGCATCCCCGATGGGATACCCATCCGTGCCCATCCCAATCCTGGTGCAGATCAGCGCTTTTAGTTGCAGCCCCTGGCGGGCTGATCACACCGAAGGGCCAGTCCCGCCAGCCAGTGCTGGAGATCCCGCAGGGCCTCAGAGCGCAGCCGGTAGTAGATCCAGCGGCCTTGCTCGCGGGCCTCGATCAGCCCGGCCTCCCGCAGCACCTTGAGGTGAAAGGACAACTTGGACTGGGCCAGGCCGAGCTCACCGGTGAGATCGCAGACGCAGCGCTCACCGCCCCCCAGCGCTTCGATCACCTGAAGGCGCAGCGGATCCGCCATGGCCCGCAGGAGCAGGCGGGCCTGATCGGCCCCAAGCGGACCCTCCAGCAGTGGCGTGTGTCCCAGAACACCCATTGACCAATTTTAGTTGATTGATCAAGTCTCATTGATCTAAGTTTCGGCCAGTGTCCTGGTGGCCCCCTTGAAAATTGGCATCAACGGTTTCGGCCGCATCGGCCGCCTGGTGTTCCGGGCCCTCTGGGGCCGGCCGGGCATCGAGCTGGTGCACGTCAATGACAGCGGTGGCGATGCCCACACCGCCGCCCATCTACTGGCCTTTGATTCGGTGCACGGCCGCTGGCAGCAGGCGGTACAGGCCAACACGCAAGGGTTCTTCGTGGGCGGCCAGGCGGTGAGTTTCACCCAGGAAAAGAACCCCACCGCCGTGCCCTGGCGCGAAGCCGGGGTGGAGATGGTGCTCGAGTGCACCGGCGCCTTCAAAACCCCCGAAACCCTGCAGCCCTATTTCGACCAGGTGGGCCTCAAGCGGGTGGTGGTGGCCTGCCCGGTGAAGGGCGAAATCGCCGGCACTGAGGCGCTGAACGTGGTGTTCGGCATCAACCACCACCTCTACGACCCGGAACAGCACCGGCTGATCACGGCCGCCTCCTGCACCACCAACTGCCTGGCCCCGGTGGTGAAGGTGGTGCACGAACGCTTCGGCATCCGCCACGGCTCAATCACCACCCTGCACGATGTGACCAACACCCAACGGGTGGTGGATGGCTTCAAGAGCGACCTGCGTCGCTCCCGCTCCTGCCTGCAGAGCCTGATCCCCACCACCACCGGATCGGCCAAGGCGATCGGCCTGATCTTCCCGGAGCTGCAGGGCAAGCTCAACGGCCACGCCGTGCGGGTGCCCCTGCTCAACGCCTCCCTCACCGATGCGGTGTTTGAGCTGGAGCAGGCCACCAGCGCCGAGGAGGTGAACGCCGCCTTTGAGGCCGCCGCTAACGGCCCCCTGGCAGGCATCCTCGGCTACGAAACCCGGCCCCTGGTGTCGGTCGACTACGTCAACGACGATCGCAGCGCCATCGTCGATGGCCCCTCAACGCTGGTGGTGAACGGCACCCAGCTCAAGGTGTATGCCTGGTACGACAACGAATGGGGCTACAGCTCGCGCATGGCCGATCTGGTGAGCCATGTGGCCCTGATCGACGAGCGCTGAGATCTAGCGATGGCACGCGCCCTTTCAGCCCTGCAGCAATACGGGATCGTGACGGCCAACTACTGGGCCTTCACCCTCACCGATGGGGCCCTGCGGATGCTCGTGGTGTTCCACTTCCATGAGCTGGGCTACAGCACCCTCGAGATCGCCTTTCTCTTTCTCTTCTACGAATTCTTCGGGATCATCACCAACCTCTACGGCGGTTGGCTGGGGGCCCGCTTCGGCCTGCGGCTCACCCTCTGGAGCGGCACCTTGATGCAGGTGGCGGCCCTGTTGATGCTGATTCCGGTAGCCGACAGCTGGCCGAAGTGGTGGAGCGTGGCCTACGTGATGGTGGCCCAGGCAATCAGCGGCATCGCCAAGGATCTCAACAAGATGAGCGCCAAAAGCGCCATCAAAACCGTGGTGCCGGAAACACCAGGCGATCACGCCAAAGGAGAACAGCAACTGTTCCGCTGGGTGGCCATCCTCACCGGGTCTAAAAACGCCCTCAAGGGGGTGGGTTTTTTCCTGGGGGGGCTGTTGCTCACCACGATCGGTTTCAACGCGGCGGTGGGAGCGATGGCGGCAGGTCTGTCGGTCGCCTTTTTGTGCACCCTGGTGCTGCCGGCGGACATCGGCCGCATGAAGCAGAAGCCCGGCTTCAGCGCCCTGTTCTCCAAGTCCCGCGGGATCAATGTGCTCTCGCTGGCGCGCTACTTCCTGTTCGGGGCCCGGGATGTGTGGTTTGTGGTGGCC
>JBIIQK010000027.1:0-11627 GCA_044342135.1 Cyanobium sp. | reverse complement strand
TCCGGGAACCCCCATGGCCACCTGGTGAATCGCCTCCGGAGCGATGGCGATCTGGTCCACCAGAAGCGGCAGATTCGAGCGCAGCACCGTCCAGCACACCCGCACCAGCAGCAGGCAGAGCGGAATGGCCAGCGCCACGTCAAGCCAGGAGAGCTTCAGCCAGACGGCCCCGCTCAGTCCGACCAGCACCACCGCCGTCGTCCAGATGTCACTGCTGGTGTGGGCCGCATCGGCCGTGAGCAGGGGACTGCCCAGTCGGCGCCCCTCGGCCCGTTCGTAGCTGGCCAGCAGGATGTTGAACCCCAGCACCACCAGGAGCAACAGGAGTTCCTGGCCCTCCAGCCGCAGGGGCAGCAATCCACCCCGGAGCCGATGCACCGCTGTCTGGAGGATTTCGAAGGCGGTGAACAGGATGAACGCGGCAATGGCCAGCGCCCCCAAGGCCTCGTACTTGTGATGGCCGTAGGGGTGATCGCGGTCCGGCTCCGGATCTGAAAGCCCATTGGTCAGCAAGCCCAGCAGGCTCGACAGGCCGTCGGTGGCGCTGTGCATCGCATCAGCCAGCACCGCCAGGGAGCCGCTCAACAGGCCAAGCAGCAGCTTCAGCAAGGTCATGCTGACGTTCACGGCCAGGGCCACCAACAGCACCCGCTTCACCTGCAGGCGGTTGTCGCCGGGGGTGTCCCGAAGGCTGTGTTGGTGGTGGTGCAGGTGGTTGTCTCCCAAACCCTGAGCTGGCCCGCCAGGCCCCCAACTGCAACCCACGCTATTGGCATTCCACGCCGGCGCACCGTTCCAAGGTGAGCTAAAGATGCTGCAACGTTGTCCGCGCCGTTGACGCCGCCGGTGAATCTCCCCGAGCTCGCTGGGCTGGCTGCGGCCCGTCAGGCTGTGCCGCCTGCGCTCAGGCCCTGGTTGCCTGCCCTGGGCTTGGGGCTTGGTGGATGGCTCGTCACCGATGGCCTGCTGCGTCTCAGCCACCTGCCCCTCTCGCCTGGGATCACCCTGGCGGGGCTGGCGTTCGCGGCCTGGTGGTGGCGCCGCCCCCGCCAGCTCGGGCCATCTGCGACGGATGTGCCGGGATGGCTGGAGCGGCTGGAGCGGCTGGATGCCCAGTTCGCCAACTTGGCGGGTTCACCGTCAGATCTGGCCAGCCCCACGGACGCACGGTTGGAGGACGCCCGGCTCGAGCGCGCCAACCAGCTGACGTCCCTGCGCCAGGAGCTGGGGCGGATGGGCCTGACGCTGGCCCTGGTGGGCACCAACCCTCCGTCAGGTGAGCTTCAGCCCACCCTGCTGGAGGCCCTGCGGGGGCCGGAGCCCCTCCAGCTCCACTGGGCCCACCCCCTGCCGGCCTGGAGTGCGGACTGGGCCTGGCCGCCGGTGTTTGAAGCCTGTGATGGCCTGATTCACCATCTGCGCACGCCCCTGTCCGCCGCTGAGCTGCGTTGGCTGGAGGCCCTCCCCCACGGGCAACCCGCCTGGCTCCTGGTGCAGAGCACCGCTGCGGGTTCGGGCCCCCAACAGCTGGCCGCCGAACTCCAGGCCCAGCTCGGCGCGGAACGCTCGGCGCGGCTGCTGTTCTGGGATGGTGATCCCCAGACCCTGGCCAGCAGCCTGGCTCCCTTGGCCCGGGAGCTGGGTCCCGCCGCCGCAAGCCTGCGCCAGGCCCGTCAGCTGCGCCGCCTGCAGCAGCTGCATGGGCGCTGGCAGCGCGATCTGGAGCAGCAGCGCCGTGAGCTGTTTCTGCCGCTGCAGCGCCGGACCCAGTGGGTCGTGGCGGCCGGAGTGGTGGCGGCCCCCTTGCCCAGCCTCGACCTGCTCGTGTTGGCCGTGGCCAATGGGCTGATGCTGCAGGAGATGGCCCGGCTCTGGGATTGCCCCTGGACCCTGGGGCAGCTGCAGGCCGCCGCTGGCGAACTGGCGAAGGCCTCGCTCGCCTTGGGGGTCGTGGAGTGGAGCAGCCAGGCCCTGGCTGGGCTGGTGAAATGGCACGGGGCCACCTGGTTGGTGGGGGGAGCGATGCAGGCCCTCAGCGCCGCCTACCTCACCCGGGTGGTGGCCCACGCGATGGCTGACGTGCTGGCCCTGTCCGCTGGCGTGAGTGAGCCCGACCTGGCGGCGATCAAGCGCCAGGCGCCGCTGCTGGTGGCCCGGGCCGCCGAGGCCGAGAAGCTGGATTGGCCAGCGTTTCTGGAGCAGGGGCGCCAGTGGCTGCGCAGCCAGGCTGCCGCAGCGGCGGATGGTGGATCAACGGCCTGCGAACATGCGATCTGAGGATGCCGCATCTGCGGAGCAGGACCCTTGTTTGAGCTGGATCAGCGGGTGCTGTTTGCCTTTCTGCTCACCCTGGCAGCAGGACTCTGCACGGGCCTAGGCAGCCTGCTGGGCCTGATGTCCCGGCGCTTCAGCCCCCGGGTGCTCACCCTGTCGCTCAGTTTTTCGGCCGGGGTGATGATTTACGTCTCCTTCGTGGAGATCTTTCCCAAGGCCCGGCAGGCCCTGGCGCTCGGGCTCGGACCCGCCACCGGCTATGCGGCCACCGTGCTGGCCTTCTTCGCCGGGATGCTGCTGATTGCCCTGATCGACCATTCCCTGCCCAGCCACAACTTGGCCCTGCCGGAGGACGATCCCTCCGGGGCCCGCTCCCGCACCTTGCTGCGCACCGGACTGTTTTCGGCCTTGGCCATCGGGATTCACAACTTTCCAGAGGGGCTCGCCACCTTTGTGGGAGCCCTTTCCAGTCCGCGGCTGGGCATCGGCATCGCCATCGCCATCGCCATCCACAACATCCCCGAAGGTCTGGCTATTTCGGCGCCCGTGTATTACGCCACCGGCAGCCGCAGCAAAGCGTTCTGGGTGTCCTTCGCCTCGGGTCTGGCGGAGCCGATCGGCGCCGTGGTGGGCTACGGCTTGCTGCGCTCCGTCCTCAACGACACGGTGATGGGGGTTCTGTTCGCCAGTGTGGCGGGCCTGATGGTGTACATCTGCCTCGATGAGCTCCTGCCCGCTGCCCAGCGCACGGGAGCCCATCACCACCTGATGATTGCCGGCGTCACGGCGGGGATGGTGGTGATGAGCATCAGTCTGGTGTTGCTGGCCTGAGGTGACGGCTCCCTCCACCGATCAGGCCTGGCCCTGGTGGCCCCTGCTGCCCCTCTACCCCTATGGCCGGCGCCGCACCCTGGTGCGGGAGCTGATTCCAGGCCAGGTCTGGAGTTTCGAGCAGCTCCAGGGTGTCTTCTACGTGGCCGTGCCCATCCGGATGACGGTGCTGCGACTGCGGCAGGGCCTGCTGCTGTATGCGCCCGTGCCCCCTACCGGCGAGGTGCGCACCGCCCTGGCTGAGCTGGAGCGGCGCTACGGCCCCGTCTGCACCATCGTGCTGCCCACCAGCTCTGGCCTGGAGCACAAGCTGCCGGTGCCGGCCATGGCCCGGGCCTTCCCCACGGCCCAGGTGTGGGTGACCCCCGGGCAGTGGAGTTTCCCCGTGCCGCTGCCCCTGGCCTGGCTCGGATTCCCGGCGTCGCGCACCCGGGTCCTGTTTGAGCAGGGCCTGCCCCACGCCGACGAACTGAGCTGGATCCCCCTCGGCCCCCTGGATCTCGGCCTGGGCACCTTCATGGAGGCCGGCTGCCTGCATCGGGCCAGTGGCTGCCTGCTTGTCACTGATGCCCTGGTGGCGATCGGTCCGGAGCCCCCGGAGCTGTTTCGCGCCGATCCCACCCCCCTGCTGTTCCATGCCAGGGACCGGGGCGATGAACCGCTCACCGACACGCCGCAGCGGCGCCAACGCGGCTGGCAGCGGCTGGTGCTGTTTGCCAGCTATCTGCGTCCCGATCCCCTGGTGGTGCCGGGCTGGAGGGAGCTGCTGGGGGGCTTTCTGGCCCGGGGGGTTCGTTCTCCCCAGGCCTATTTCGGCCTCTATCCCTTCCGCTGGCAGGACGACTGGTCAGCTGAATTTCGCCGCCTCGTGCCCGCGGACGGGCCCGCCCTGCAGGTCGCGCCGGTGCTCGAGCGGTTGGTCTTCCCGCGCTCCCAGGCCGCCCTGTTGGCCTGGATTCGGACCCTGGCGGCCGAGCCCGAGCTGCGCTGGCTGGTGCCGGCCCACTACGAGGCTCCGGTGGCCTGCAATCGGGACCAGTTGGAGGCCCTGGCCGACCGGCTGGAAGGACGGGCCTGGGCCCCGGATGGCGGCAGTTGGGCCTACCTGGCGGGGATCGACCGGGCCCTGTTGCGGCTGGGTTTGGTTCCCGAGAACCCCGGTTCTGAGGGGTGAGCCCGCAGCGTCCGGCTCGACCGCTTCAGAGCCTGAGTTCGCCTGGATCGGCATCCAGGCCAGCATCCAGCTCGCCGCTGCCGAGCAGGCTGCTGTCCAGCTCCATGCGTTGCTCCATCTGGCGCAGGAAGTAGCCCGTCATCATTGCTGAGGCCAACAGACCGGCGAGGTTGTCGCGGTTGGTCTGAATCTTCACCTCGAACTGTTCACCGGGGAGCATGCCGAGCAGCCCCTGCACGTTGTGGCGAATGATGTCCTGAATGTCGCCGCTGGCGGAGCGCGCCACCCGCTGCAGCACATCCGGAGACTGGTCCTGGAGGTACTGAATCAGCGAATTGCCGCTGATCGCTTCGTTGTCGGTGGTCAGGAACTCCGGGTTGAACATCGCCGGTGTGCGCTGCGTCCGAGTTGCACCCTACCCCAGCTCTTCCGGCCCACCAGGGGGGTGGCCCATGGCGGAGAACCGTAACCAGCCCATGCGGTTGGCCGGCCAGTAACGCAGCACCGCCGTGCCGATCACCGCCTCCCGGGGCAGGGGACCCCAGAGGTGGGAATCAAGGCTGGCATTGCGGTTGTCCCCCAGCACCAGCAGATGGCCGGGGGGAACGGTGAGCGGCGCCAGGGCGTAGTCCATCGGTTCGGCCGACCAGTCGATGGGGGCCGGTGCCCCGTTGCGCCAGAGCACTCCATCGCGCACTTCGATCCGATCTCCCGGCTCGGCCACCACCCGTTTGATCAGGGCGGCATTGGGGTCATAGCCCGCGTCGATCAGGGCCGGCGGTGGGCGGAACACCACCACGGTTCCCACCGGCAGGGGGCGATGCAGGCGGGCGCGCAGCTTCTCCACCAGCACCCGATCCTGGAGTTGCAGGCTGGGCAGCATGGATCCGGAGGGAATCCAGCGGGGTTCCACCACGGCCCAGCGCAGCACCAGGGCCAGGGCCACCCAGGCCAGCACCGGCAGAATCTGGCGGCGCAGCTGCACCATCGGGCTGTCGGCTGGACGGGGGGACGCGGGCTCCAAGGGCAGGGGCGAGGATGATCGGCCCATCCTGAACGGCCTGGCGTGGCTTCGGTCCCTCGCCCTCCTTCGCCTCCTCCTCCCATCGGTTCCGACCTTGCCACCCGCAATCTCCAGGCGTCGCTGGTGCTGTTGGCGGCCCTGATGCGGGGTGGGCTGACCCATGTGGTGCTCTGCCCCGGAAGCCGCTCGGGTGCCCTGGCCGAGGCGGCCGGGGTGCTGGAGCGCCACGGACTCGTGCTGCGCACCGCAGTGGATGAGCGCTCCGCGGCCTTTTTTGCCCTGGGCTTGGCCCGGGCCACGGGGCGTGCCGCCGCCGTGGTGACCACCTCCGGAACGGCCGTGGCCAACCTGCTGCCCGCGGCGGTGGAGGCCGATTACGGGGCCATTCCCCTGCTGTTGATCAGCGCCGATCGGCCCGATCGCCTCAAGGGCTGTGGTGCCAACCAGACCGTCAACCAGGAGTGCTTTCTGGCGGCCAGTGTGCGCTGGGTCGGTCAGGGGGATGGTGCCGGCCTGGACCAGATGGGCGACCACGCCATTGCCCGATTGGCCACTCTGGCCCTGGCCGCCACCCAGGCCCCGGGCCAGGCGCCGGGGCCGGTGCATCTCAATCTGCCCTTCGAGGAACCGCTCCACGCCGATGGTCCGGCCCTGCTGGCGGTGTCCGTGCCCCCGCTGCAGCTGGCGCCCGCCATCCCCCTTGGCACTCACCCAACCGCGTCGGATCCGGCGCCCATGCCGGACCTGGACCAGGCCGGGGTGGTGGTGGCGGGCCCCTGGCGCGGCCTGCCCCAGCACTGGGATGCCCACGTGGCGGCCCTGGTCCGGCTGCAACGCCGCACGGGCTGGCCGGTGCTGGCCGATGGCCTCAGTGGGCTGCGGGGTGTGCCCGAGCTGCAGCTGGTCGCCGGCTACGACCTGCTGCTCGACCATGTCGATGCGGCCCTCCAGCCCCCCCCGCAACTGCTGCGCCTGGGCCCCCTGCCCGCCAGTCGCCGCTTGCAGCGCTGGCTCCAGTCAGCCGGGCCCCGCCAGTGGCTGGTGAGTGAGGGCGATCCCCGCAACCTCGACCCCCTGGACTCCCCGTGCCATCAGATCTCCTGCGGGCTGGCGAGCTGGTTGGCCGCCTGGCCCGAGCCCTGCTGGGCGGGTCGGCCTTCTCAGGCCGCCCTGGAGGTGGCGGCGGCCTGGTCCCAACGGGAGGGGGGCCTGCAGGGCTGGTTGGCACGGTCTCTGCCTTTGGACTATGGGGGAGAGCTAGCCCTGGCCCGGGCCCTCGGCAACCTGTTGCCAGCGGATCTGCCGCTGGTGATTGCCAACAGCAGCCCCGTGCGCGACTGGGAGAGCTTCGGGGATCCCGCCGCCCCAGGCCGCCCCGTGTTCGGTTTCCGGGGGGCTTCCGGCATCGACGGCACCCTGTCGATGGCCTGTGGGGTGGCTGCGGCCCTGGGACGGGCGGTGCTGCTCAGCGGGGATCTGGCCCTGCTCCACGACAGCCATGGCTGGCTCTGGCAGCGGCAACTGGGCGGCAGGCTCACCGTGGTGCTGATCAACAACGGCGGTGGCGGCATTTTTGAGCAACTGCCAATCCGCACCACGCCGGAGCAGGCCCTCGATTTTGATCGCCTGTTCGCCATGCCCCAGCCGGTCGACCATCTGGCGTTGGCGGCTGCCCACGGCGTGCCTGGTCGCCGCGTGGCGATGGGTCCCGAGCTGGAGCGCCAGCTGGCCTGGGCCCTGGATCAGCCCATGGCCTTGCTGGAGGTGGTGACCGATCGGCGGGCCGATGCGGCCCGCCGGCAGGAGCTGCGCAGAATGGCGAACCCTTCCCTGCTCCAGCCGTGACGGCCTCCTCCCCTTCCCCGGCACCGGTGACGTGGCAGTCCGCCGGCTCCTACGAGGACATCCTGTTCGATCTCTGTGAGGAGGGAATCGCCCGCATCACGATCAACCGACCCCACAAACGCAACGCCTTCCGCCCGCGCACCGTGCAGGAGCTGTGCGATGCCTTCTCCCGGGTGCGCGACAACCCCAGGGTCGGGGTGGTGCTGTTCACCGGAGCTGGCCCTGCGGCCGATGGCGGCTGGGCCTTCTGTTCCGGTGGCGACCAGAGCGTGCGCGGTGACGGCGGCTACGTCGATGAGTCCGGCTTGCCGCGCCTCAACGTGCTGGATCTGCAGCGCCTGATCCGCAGCCTGCCCAAGGTGGTGATTGCGCTGGTGGCCGGCTACGCCATTGGTGGTGGCCAGGTGCTGCACCTGCTCTGCGACCTCAGCCTGGCGGCCGACAACGCCGTGTTCGGCCAGACCGGGCCCCGGGTGGGCAGCTTCGATGGCGGCTTCGGCGCGGGCTATCTGGCCAGGCTGGTGGGGCAACGCAAGGCCCGGGAAATCTGGTTCCTCTGCCGGCAGTACGGCGCCGCCGAGGCCCTGGCCATGGGCCTGGTGAATGCGGTGGTGCCCCTGGCCCAGCTCGAGCAGGAGGGGCTGCTCTGGGCCCGGGAGGTCATGCAGCACAGCCCCACGGCGATCCGTTGCCTCAAGGCCGCCTTCAATGCCGAAACCGATGGGCTGGCGGGTATCCAGGAGCTAGCCGGCCAAGCCACCCACCTGTTTTACCGAACGGAAGAGGGCCAGGAAGGCCGCAATGCCTTTCTGGAAAAGCGTTCTCCTGACTTTTCCGACGCGCCCTGGTTACCTTGAGGCCAGATCTGGGGCCTGCCAGGCCGAGGGATGCAAGGGGCGGCGGAGCTGATGCACAGTCTTTTTCAAAGAGGTGTTGTTCGGGCCCGTTTGTTTCAGGTCGGAGCGGCTGTCCTCTGGGTTGGGCTCTGGCCGGGCGTCACCGGCTTGCCGGCAGCGGCGGATCCGTCAGCTGAGCAGCGCCTCTCCACTCCCACCACCGAACGCCAGCTGGTGCTGGATCGTCGGCTGCGGCGGCTCTCTGTGATTGAGGACGGGCGGGAGCGACGCCGGTTTCCGGTGGGGGTGGGCCGGCCCGGCTGGGAGACGCCGGTCGGTCGGTTTGAGGTGATCGAGCTGGCCGTGGATCCCACCTGGGAGCATCCCGCCACGGGCCGCCGCATTCCCCCCGGTCCCGGCAACCCCCTGGGCAGTCGCTGGATCGGTTTTCATCGCGATTGCCGGGGCCGGGCCGGCTTCAACGGCACGGAGCATCTGGTGGTGAAGGGCTGCGTCAGTGCGGGCTTTCACGGCACCCCCCAGCGCGACAGCGTCGGTCAAGCCGTGTCCCATGGCTGTGTGCGTCTGCTCGATGAACATGTGCGTGAGCTGTTCGACCTGGTGGAACTCGGCACGCCGGTGACGGTGCTGCCCTGACAGCGCCCGTAGAGTTGCGCCCACTTCGGTGGACTGGGGATGCGGATCTTGTTTGCGGCGGCCGAATGCGCCCCGATGATCAAGGTCGGCGGCATGGGCGATGTCGTTGGATCCCTGCCGCCGGCCCTGGCAGCCCTGGGCCATGACGTGCGCATCATCCTGCCGGGCTACGGCAAGCTCTGGTCGAAGTTGCAGGTGTCTGCCGAGCCGGTGTGGCGGGGTCACACCATGGGCAATGACTTCGCTGTGTTTGAGGCGCGCCATCCCACCAATGGCCTCACCCTGTATCTGGTGGGCCACCCGGTGTTCGATCCGGAGCGCATCTACGGCGGTGAAGATGAGGACTGGCGCTTCACCTTCTTTGCCAGCGCCACGGCTGAATTCTGCTGGCATCACTGGAAGCCCCAGGTGCTCCATTGCCACGACTGGCACACCGGCATGCTGCCCGTGTGGATGCATCAGGACCCCGAGATCAGCACCGTCTTCACGATCCACAACCTCAAATACCAGGGCCCCTGGCGCTGGAAGCTCGACCGCATGACCTGGTGTCCCTGGTACATGCAGGGGGACCACACCATGGCGGCGGCCCTGCTCTACGCCGATCGGGTCAATGCGGTGTCGCCCACCTATGCGATGGAGATCCGCACGCCCCAGTACGGCGAGCAGCTCGATGGCCTGCTGAATTTCATCAGTGGCAAGTTGCGCGGCATCCTCAACGGCATTGACACCGAGGACTGGAATCCCGCCACCGATGCCTCCCTGCCGGCCCGTTTCTCCGCAGCCGACCTGACCCCCCGGGCGGCCAACAAGCAGGCCCTTCAGGAGCGTTTCGGTCTGGCAGTGAACCCCCGCTCCTACCTGATGGGGATGGTGAGTCGCCTGGTGGATCAGAAGGGCGTGGACCTGCTGTTGCAGGTGGCGGATCGGGTGTTGGCCTACACCGACAGCCAGATCGTGGTGCTGGGCACGGGGGATCGCACCTATGAAAGCGGGCTGTGGCAGATGGCCTCCCGCTATCCGGGGCGCTTCGCCGTGTTTCTCACCTACGACGATGCCCTCTCCCGCCTGATCTACGGGGGCAGTGATGCCTTCCTGATGCCCAGCCGCTTCGAGCCCTGTGGCATCAGTCAGATGCTGGCGATGCGCTACGGCTCCATCCCCGTGGTCCGCATGGTGGGTGGCCTGGTCGACACCGTTCCCCCCAACGACCCGTTGGCTGGCGTGGGCACCGGCTACGGCTTCGACCGCTACGAACCGATCGACTTCTACACCGCGATCGTGCGCTCCTGGGAGGCCTATCGCAACCAGGCCAGCTGGCAGGAGCTGCAGCGCCGGGCCATGGCGGTTGACTTCAGCTGGGCCCGCTCCGCCCTGGAATACGACGCCATGTACCGCGATGTGTGCGGGGTCAAGGAACCCACGCCCGAGGCGGCCGAGGTGGAGCGCTTCTCCCAGGGACAGGATGCCGATCCCAGCCGTCGGGGCCTGGCCTCCCTGCTGAAACGGCGTTGACCTCCCTGCGGTGACGTCCCCCAGCCCGCCGCCTGCCGCCCCTGGCCCAGCATCGGATCCCGCTGCTGATCCGGTGCCCTATCCGGCCCCCTACGAGGAGCCCTGGGGCCGGCTGGCAGGGGATGTGAGAGCTGTGGCAGCCAGCACCGGTCTGAAGCTGCGGGAGCTCTGGCGCCGCAATGGCGAGGGGGACCTCTCCGTGCCGGGCTTCTGGCCCTCCACGTGGGCTCCCCTGTTCTGGCCCCTGCTGCTGGCCCTGGGCCTGGCAAGCCTGCTGGCTCTGGGTCTGGGGCTGGCGCGGGGCATGGCGTCGCTGCCGGCTCCAGCTCCTTCGGCGCCCCTTTCGGCCCCTTCCCTCTCGCCCCCCTCTCCCCGTGTCGAGGACCGGCCCAGTGCCCCTGCTGTTCCGGAGTCCGCGGTGGGCCCCGCCTCGGTGCCCGAACCACCACCGCCCACCCTCGAGCTCGACCCCCTGCTGGGCCTGTTGATTCAGGACGACTCCGGCAGCCTGATCGCCTCGGCCCGCCCCGTTCCAGCGGAGGGTCGGCTCGACCTTGAACTCTCGAGCCTGTTCCAGGCCCTGCCGGATCCGCGGCGCCAGCAGCAGGCGGATGGCTGGCTGCAGCGCAGCCGTGAACTCGGCTACGAGCACCTCAGGCTGCTGGATGCGGAGGGGGTTGTGGTGGGTCAGGCCGCCCGGGTGGGCGGCGGCATGGTGTTGCTGGATCCCCCTGGGCCAGCTGAGCCATGATCCTGGCCAATGCCGACCCTCGCCGCCGATGACCTTGCGCCTGGCCCAGCTGCAGGAGCTCTGGGGACTGCCCGCCACCGGCCCCCTCTCCCCAGCCCAGGCCGAGGTTGCCATAGCTCCCCAGGAGGTGTGCACCGATAGCAGGCGGCTTAGCGCCGGGCAGCTGTATCTGCCCCTGGTGGGGGAGCGCTTCGATGGCCATGCCTTCCTTGCTGCCGCCCTCGAAGCCGGTGCTGGCGGCCTGCTGGGCCAGGCCGATCGTGTGCCGCCGGGCACAGCAGACGCATTGGTGGCCACCGCGACCCGCTCTGGGGTGCCGCTGTGGTGGGTGCCGGACACCCTGCAGGCGTATCAGGAGCTAGCCGGGCTCTGGAGGCAGCAGTTGCGGGCCCCGGTGGTCGCCGTCACCGGTTCGGCCGGCAAAACCACGACCCGCGAATTGATCCGGGCGGCCCTGGCTCCCCTTGGGCCCGTGTGGGCCTCCAGCGGCAACGAGAACAACGACATCGGCGTGCCCCTCACCCTGCTGGGGGCCAGCCCTGCCCAGGCAGCGGTGGTGGTGGAGATGGGCATGCGGGGCCTGGGAGAGATCGAGCGCCTCAGCCGCTGCGCCCGACCGGACGTGGCCGTGATCACCAACATCGGCACGGCCCACATCGGCCGCTTAGGCAGCCGCGAGGCCATCGCCACGGCCAAATGCGAGATCACCACGGGGTTACCGAC
>JBIIQK010000227.1:0-3356 GCA_044342135.1 Cyanobium sp. | reverse complement strand
GCCTGGCCAGTCGGGACGACGGGCTGCGTTTCCTGGCCGGTCTGGCCCAGCCCGCCCTGGAGTGGACCGAGGGCAGCGGCGACCTGCAGCTGCTGGTGCGGGGCAGCATCGCCAACCCGATCGCCAACGGCTTCCTGCGGCTCCGCGGCGGTCAGCTCCAGTTCATCGGCCAACGGGTTCACGCGGTCGAGGCCACCGTGCTGTTCGACTTTGAGCAGCTGGTGCTCCAGGAGTTCAGCGCCAAGGTGGGCGAGAAGGGATCGCTCAGCGGCCAGGGCAGTCTGGGCCTGGTGCGCCCGGGACGGAGCGCCGAAGGGCAGCCATCCAGCCTGGCGGTGGTGCTCAAGACAGTGCCCTTCGCGATGCCCCGGATCAAGGCCGTCGCCGATGGCGAGCTGCGCATCGGCGGGAGTCTGCCGGCCCTCGACATCGGCGGGGCCCTGGCGATCAGCCGGGGCAGCGTGAACGTGCAGCCGGCGCGCCTGGCCAGCGAGTCCCGTCCCACGGTGACGGCGGCCTCCCCAGCGGAATTGTTGGATGCCCGCTGGGACTATCAGGAACCCCTGGTGTTGCTTGGTCCCGATGTGGAGAGCAATGCCAGTGAGACCCTGCGTGCCGCCGTTCCCAACGTCCGCGCCGTGGGCTTCGACGATCTGCGGCTCAGCCTGGGCCCGGACCTGAACGTCGGCGTCCCCAACCTCGCTAGCTTCGGCACGACTGGGGTGCTGCGGCTCAACGGCCGGCTCGATCCCAGTTTGCGGTTGCAGGGGGTGGTGCGGCTGCTGCGGGGTCGCCTCAACCTGTTCACCACCACCTTCAGCCTCGATCCCGATGCGCCCAACGTGGCGGTGTTCACCCCCTCCATGGGGCTCATCCCCTATCTCGACATCGCCCTGCGCACCCGGGTCTCCGACAACCTGCCGCTCACCAGCGGCCTCGGCCCGGCGGGCAGCCTGTCCCTGCAGGATTACCAGGCCACCGGTGCCATCAATTCCCTCGACCAGCTCAACCTGGTGCGGGTGTACCTCAGTGTGAGCGGTCCGGCTGATCGCCTCGCTGACAACCTCGTGTTGCGCAGTTCCCCACCCCTTTCGGAAGATCGCCTGCTGGCCCTGATCGGCGGCAATACCTTGGCGGGCCTGGCCGGCTCCGCCGGGGGCACGGTGCTGGCCACGGCCCTGGGCCAGACCCTGCTCTCCCCCGTGCTCGGCACCCTCAGTGACGCCTTTGGCCAACGCCTCAGTTTTGCCCTCTATCCCACCTACGTGAATCCCATTCTCAACAGCACGGCGGAGCGCCGCTCGGGCCGGGTTCCCCCCCAGCTGGTGTTGGGGGCGGAGATCGGCCTCGACATCAGCGAGCGCTTCAATGCTTCGGTGCTTGCGGCCCCGAACCGCTCCGACGTGCCTCCCCAGCTCAACCTCAATTACAAGGCCTCCGACCTGCTCAACCTGCAGGGTTCGATCGACAGCCAGGGGGCCTGGCAGACCCAGCTCCAGCTGTTCTTCCGCTTCTGATGGCCCAGCTGATCGGGGTGGATCTGGGGGGGAGTGCCATCAAGCTCGGGCGCTTCAGCGAGGCGGGCGTGCTGCTGGCGGAGTTGCACGTGCCCACGCCCCAGCCCGCCGTGCCGGGCGCGGTCACCACGGCGATCGTGGAGGCGGTGCAGCAGCTGGACCCCGAACACCTGGCGGACCGGGTGGGGGTGGGCCATCCCGGCCCCAGCGACCGGGCCTGCCGGGTGGCCCGCATCGCCATCAACCTGCCCGGCTGGGTGGATGTGCCCCTGGCCGACTGGCTCGAACCCCTGCTGGAGCGACGCGTCACCCTGGCCAACGATGCCAACTGTGCCCTGATCGGTGAGAGCTGGTTGGGGGCCGCCCGTGAGGCCCGGGATGTGGTGTTGCTCACCCTCGGTACGGGGGTGGGTGGGGCGGTGTTGCTGGATGGTCAGCTGTTCACGGGCCATGGCGGGGCGGCCGCCGAGCCGGGATTGATCGGCATCGACCCCGACGGTCCCCCCTGCAACAGCGGCAACCGCGGCTCCCTGGAGTCCTTCTGCAGCCGCCGAGGCTTTGATCGCCTGTCCTCGCTGGAGCCGGCCGAACTCTGTCGCCGCGCCGATGGCGGCGATGCGGAGGCCCTCGCTGTGTGGCAGGCCTACGGCCGCCTGCTGGGGTTGGGGGTGAGTTCCCTGCTTTATCTGTTCACGCCAGAGCGGGTGCTGATCGGCGGCGGACTGAGTGCTGCCAGTGCCCATTTCCTGCCGGCGGTGTGGGCTGAGGTGGAACAGCGGGTTCAGCCGGCCAGCCGGGAGGGGCTGTCGATTCAGCGTTGCAGCCTCGGTAATGGGGCTGGCCGCCTCGGGGCGGCGCGCCTGGCCCTCGATCGGCTGGGGCCTGGCTTGGGATGATGGGGCGATGATCCCCGACCCCACCCCCGACCTGCTCGCCCGGGCGGCCCAGGTGCGCCGCAGCGCCATGGCCCTGGGCCAGCTCAGCGATGACCAGCGGCGCCAGGCCGTGCTGGCGATGGCGGCAGCGCTTGAGCAGAACCGTGAAGCAATCCTGGCGGCCAACCAGGCCGATCTCGAGGCCGCCGAGGGGGATGGGTTGGCCCCGGCCCTGGTGGCCCGTCTCAAGCTTGATGCCGCCAAACTCGACGGCGCCATTGCGGGGGTGCGTCAGGTGGCGGGCCTGGCCGATCCCCTCGGCCGCCGGCAGCTGCACACCGAGCTGGATGCCGGTCTCGTGCTCGAGCGGGTGACGGTGCCCCTGGGGGTGCTGGGGGTGATTTTTGAGGCCCGCCCGGATGCGGTGATGCAGATCGCCTCCCTGGCCATCCGCTCCGGCAACGGGGCCCTGCTCAAGGGGGGGCGGGAGGCTGCTCGCAGCTGCGCCGCCATCCTCGCAGCCCTGCGCCTGGGCTTGGCCGACAGTGCCGTGGACTCCGAGGCCCTGGAGCTGCTCACCAGCCGCGAGGAGAGCCTGGGCCTGCTCAAGCTCGATGGTCTGGTCGACCTGATCATTCCCCGGGGCTCCAATGAACTGGTGCGTTTCATTCAGGACAACACCCGCATCCCCGTGCTCGGCCACGCCGATGGCATCTGCCACCTGTTTGTGGATCGGGCCGCTGATCTGGATCTGGCCCTGCGGGTGGCCCTGGATTCCAAAACCCAGTACCCCGCCGCCTGCAATGCGATCGAAACCCTGCTGGTGGATGCGGCGATCGCCCCGGCTTTCCTGCCCAGGGCTGTGGTGGCCTTTGAGCAGGCTGGTGTGGAATTGCGCGGCGATGCCGCCGCCATGGCTCTTGGTGTGAGCCATGCCGCCCTCGACGACGACTGGAGCACGGAG
>JBIIQK010000226.1:0-3358 GCA_044342135.1 Cyanobium sp. | reverse complement strand
TGATGTGAACCCCAACCGGGTGGCCCTGCTACGCCAGCTGGCGAGCCGCTGGCCCCACACGATGCTGGTGAGCTCCAATGCCGGCGCCAAGTTGCTGGAGGAGCTCTGGGACCAGCAGAAACCGGGCAAACCTAGCGACGCCCCTGCTGCGGCAGGACCACCCCTGCCGCCGATCGATGTGGTGAAGCAGGAGGCCAGCCGCCAGCTCAGTGATGGCCACGTGGTGCGGCTGATCCCCACTCCCACCCCGCGCTGGCCCGGCAGCCTCATGGCTTTTGAGGAAACCACCGGCCTGCTGATGAGCGGCAAATTCTTCGCCGCCCACCTCTGCAGCGAGAGCTTTGCCGAAGCCAACCGCAACAGCACGGAGGAGGACCGGCGCTACTTCTACGACTGCCTGATGGCACCCATGGCCCGCCAGGTGGAGTCGGTGGTGGAGCGGCTGGAAGAGCTCGACATCCGCACCATCGCCCCCGGCCATGGCCCAGCGATCAGCGAGAGCTGGCGCAGCCTGCTCAACGACTACCACCGCTGGGGGGCGAGCCAGGGGAGAGCCCGGCTCTCGGTGGCCCTGCTGTTTGCCAGCGCCTATGGCAACACCGCCGCCATTGCCGACGCCCTGGCCCAGGGGGTGGGCCGCACCGGCGTACGGGTGGAGAGCATCAACTGTGAATTCACGCCGCCCGAGCAGCTGCTGGCCGCGATCCGCAGTTGCGACGCAATCCTGATCGGCTCGCCCACCCTCGGCGGCCATGCCCCCACGCCAATCGTCTCGGCCCTGGGCACGGTGCTGGCCGAGGGCGAGCGCAGCAAACCGGTGGGCGTCTTCGGCAGCTTTGGCTGGAGCGGCGAAGCCCTCGACCTGCTGGAGAGCAAGTTGCGCGACGGTGGCTTCCGCTTTGCCTTCGAGCCGATCAAGGTGAAATTCAGCCCCGATGCGGCCACCCTCAAGGCCATCGAGGAAACCGGCACCGGCCTGGGGCGCCAGCTGCTGGCCGAGCAACGCAAGGCCCAACGCCGAAGCGCCAGCGGCGGCCTCAGCGAGAGCCGCAGCAATCCCGCCATCCAGGCCCTGGGCCGGGTGGTGGGCTCCCTGTGCGTGCTCACCACCTGCAAGGGGGAAGGGGCCAGCCGCCTGAGCGGAGCCATGGTGGCCAGCTGGGTGAGCCAGGCCAGCTTCTCCCCGCCGGGGTTCACCGTGGCGGTGGCCAAGGACCGGGCCGTGGAGGCCCTCCTGCACATCGGCGATCGCTTCGCCCTCAACGTGCTGGCGGCCGGCCGCGAAACCGGACCGATGAAGCAGTTCCTCCAACCGTTCGCGCCGGGGGCTGACCGCTTCGCCGGCCTGGAGCTGGAGGCCACCCCAGGCGGGCAGCCGATCCTGCCGGAAGCCCTGGCCTGGCTGGAGGCCACGGTGCAGCAGCGCATGGAATGCGGCGACCACTGGTTGCTCTACGCCCAGGTGAGCCAAGGCGGCGTGCTGGACGCAACCGGCACCACGGCCGTGCACCAGCGCCGCAGCGGCGCCAACTACTGAGCCAGAGGGCCAGCCGAGCCGCTACTCAACTCATAGTCGATCCGACTTTGCATAGGCTAGGCTCGGGGCATCACGCGCCATCCGGCCAGCGGCCCGCCCAGCCATGGACCTCTCCAAGCCCCATACCCAGGCCAACCTCGAAGCCGCCTTCGGCGGCGAGAGCATGGCCAACCGCAAATACCTGTTTTTCGCCGAGGTGGCCAAACAGGTCGGCAACACCGAGCTGGCCAAGCTGTTCCGCGACACCGCCGCCCAGGAGACGGAACACGCCTTCGCCCACTTCCGCCTGCTCCACCCCGAGCTGGTGATCGACGATCCCGCCAGCCTCTCCGAGTCTCAGAAACAGGCCCTGCTGAGCCGCTGCCTGGAGCTCGCGATCGAAGGCGAAACCTACGAGTACACCACCATGTACCCGGAGTTCGCCGCCCAGGCCCGGGCTGACCGCGACTCCGGTGCCGAAGCGGAATTCGACGGGCAGATCGATGAGTCGAAGCAGCACGCCGGGATCTTCCGCACCGCCGCCAAGAACTTCGGCCTGCTGGAACCGATCGAGCACCATCACGCCGAGCGCTACGGCGTCGCCCTCGAGGCCCTGCAGGGCAAAGGCGTGGCCGGCGAAGCAGCCGAGCCGGTGGCGGGCAAGTGGATCTGCAAGCTGTGCTCGATGATCTACGACCCCACGGCGGGAGATCCGGATTCCGGCATCGCCCCGGGCACCCCCTTCGAGGCCATCCCCGACGACTGGCGCTGCCCCATCTGCGGAGCCCGCAAAGCCAGCTTCGTGCCCTACCGCGAACCCGAACTCTTGGCGGCCGCTTAGATCACCGGGGCCCCAGTTTCTGTATCCCAGCACACCCTCGCAACAGTTTTCCACCCTACCCAGGCACGCCGGACAAGCCAGTCATGGCAAGGGCTTTCAAGGGTCTAAATTGAGACTACTTTGATCTTTTTCGGGGTGTAACGGCAATCCGAAAGCGAATCGGTAGAGACGCCCAAAGCCTGGGCCAACTCGCTCCAATGGTCGGAGTTCCTCTGCCATCCATGTCGAGCCGCGCCACCGCGATCGCCCCCTCAGGACTCCACCCCCGGGGGGTACGGGCAGCGGTGCGGTATCGGGGATTCGTGCTGATTCCCCAGGCGGATCTCACCTGGTTGGTCCGACCCGAGCGCAGCCCCATGCCGATGCTGCCCTTTCGCACACCGGCCAGCTCCCTGGCGGATGTGAAAGCGTTGGTGGACTGGCGCCTGGACGGCGCGGCCTGAACCTCAGGGCCGTGTCAGGCCGCCTGGGGAGGCGGAGTCGGGTCGCTGTGGGCCTGGAAGGGCAGCACCAGGGTGGCCCAATGGTCGGGGCGCTGAGGCCGGGCCCGTCGGGCCCGGCGAACCCCAAAGGGAACCCGCAGCACGTTGGTGCCTTCCACCCGCAGGATCTGCCCCCCGGAGGACCCGGAACCCCCACTGCCGTTGGAGCCGTTGTTGGAGCCGTTGTGATTGCCGTTCATGGTCCCGAGAAATGAATGGCGATGGCGCGAAAGGCGCCGGAATGGATGGACTTGACCTGGATGCGCTGGATTGTGCAGGCAAACCCAGGCGATGACCACAAAGAAATGCTGTGGATTCGCGATCGTCACAGTGTGCGCCATGTCGGGGTGAAAAACACGCCCCGGGGCACCAACTAGGCCAGTTCAGGCACTGCCAGCTCCATCACACTCGGGCAGGTGCAGACCAAATTGCGATCGCCATAGGCATTGTCAATCCGGGCCACCGCAGGCCAGAACTTGCGGCTCCGCTGCTCCTCCCCCGCCGGGAACGCGGCCTGCT
>JBIIQK010000225.1:0-3367 GCA_044342135.1 Cyanobium sp. | reverse complement strand
CCTGCCCCGCTGAGCACCCTGCTGCCATGACCCCCAGCCCCCACATCACCGGCATCGGCTTCACCACCGCCAATGCGGACGCCGCAGCCACCTTCTTCGAAACCACCCTGGGCTTCACCCGTGGGGAGAGCCTGCTGGTGGAGGCGGGGCCCTACGCCCAGCTGGTGGGCCTGCCCGGCTCCCGGCTGAAGCTGCAGCGCCTGCACCTGGGCGATGCCACCCTGGAGCTCACCGAGGTGCTGAGCCTGGGCGAGGGCCTGCGCCCAGGACGCCCGATCCCGGCCGACTCCCGCAGCTGTGACCTCTGGTTCCAACACATCTGCATCGTGGTGAGCGATCTGGACGCCGCCAGCGCCTCGGCGCGCCAGGCGATTGCCAACGGCTCCCTGGTCGGGGTGTCCACGGCCCCCCAGACCCTGCCGGAGTGGAACACCGCCGCCGCCGGCATCCAGGCCTTCAAGTTCCGCGATCCGGAGGGACACAACCTGGAGTTGCTGCAGTTCCCTCCTGACAAGGGCGACCCCCGCTGGCATGGGACCCCACCGGCGAGCGCCCCCTTCCTGGGGATCGACCACAGCGCCCTCAGCGTGGCCGACACCCCCCGAAGCTGCCGCTTTTATGACGGGCTGTTGGGGCTGACGCTGGGCGGCGATGGGGTCAACAGCGGCCCCACCCAGGATGGGCTGGATGGCCTCCATGACACCCGGGTGCGCATCACCGGTCACCGCTGCCCCACGGGCGCCGGCGTGGAATGCCTCAACTACCAGCCCCCCAACAGCGGTCGAGCGAGGCCCGCGGATCAAGGGGCCCAGGACCTGGCCCACTGGCAGATCCGTCTACGGGTGGCCGATCTGGATGGTCTCGCCGCAGCCGCGGAGACCTACGGCGGCCAACGGCTCCATGGCGGCATCATCGAGCTGGGCGACCAGGCCGCCCTGGTCGGTGGCGAACGGGCCCTGCAGCTGGCCGACCCCGATGGCCATCAGCTGCAACTGGTGCAGGGCTAGACCGGCAACGCCACCATCACCACCCGGATCGAGCGGGGGGCCACCTGGCAGTGATCCGCCGCTACGGGCGGGCCGTCACCCCAGCTCACCACATCGCCTGGGCTGGGCTGGGCCGTGTCGATCCAGTGGCGCCATTGCTGGGAGCCCGCGTCGGCGGGGGGCAGCCCGAAGTCCAGCGGTTCCCACCAGGCGTTGGCCATCAAGTGCCAGCGGAAGCGATGGCGCGTGCTGGTCACGGTCACCGCAAAGGAGCGGGAGTCGTCGCTCCAGTCCGGTTGTCCCGGCACCACCCCATGCCAGGTCACCTGTTTGCGCAGCAGCAGATCCTCGAGCAGCAGCTCCTCGTGCTCGAGCACCACATCCCGACGGCGGCGGAACGCGAGCAGCTGCTGCACAAAGCGCTTCAGATCCCCGTGGCGCTCCACCAGACTCCAATCGAACCAACTGATGGGGCCGTCCTGGCAGTAGGCGTTGTTATTGCCCTGCTGGCTGCGGCACACCTCATCCCCCATCCCGAGCATCGGGGTGCCGGCGGCCAGCAGCAGCAGGGTGAAGAAGTTGCGCATCTGCCGTTGCCGTACAGCCAGCACCTCCGGGTCCTGCGTGGGGCCTTCAACCCCGCAATTCCAGCTGGCGTTGTCGCTCGAGCCATCGCGGTTGGACTCCCCGTTGGCCTCGTTGTGTTTGCTGTTGAAACTGACCAGATCCGCCAGGGTGAAGCCGTCGTGGCAGGTGATGAAATTCACGCTCGCTTCGGCGCGGCGATGCTCGTAGCCATAGATGTCGGGGCTACCGATCAGGCGCTGGGTGACCGCGGGCACCATGCCGGCATCGCCCTTGAGAAACCGGCGCACATCGTCGCGAAACCGGCCGTTCCACTCCTGCCAGTTGTCGCCCACAAAACTGCCCACCTGGTACAGACCGGCCGCATCCCAGGCCTCGGCGATCAATTTGGTGCCGGCCAGCACCGGGTCGGTGTCGATGTCCCACAGGATCGGCGGCAGCGTGGAGGGCTGGCCGGTTTCATCCCGTGCAAGCACCGAGGCCAGGTCAAAGCGGAAGCCATCCACGTGCATCTGCTCCACCCAGTAGCGCAGGCTGTGGCGGATCAACCGCCGCACCACCGGGTTGTTGGCGTTCAGGGTGTTCCCGCAACCGGTGTAGTCGGCATAGCGGCTGGGATCCCGATCCAGCAGGTAATAGTCGGAATTGGCAATCCCGCGGTAGCTGAAGGTACGGCCGGTTTCGTCACCCTCAGCCGTGTGGTTGAACACCACATCGAGAATCACCTCGATCCCGGCGCGGTGCAATGCCTTCACCAGATCCCTGAACTCGTCGAGGGGGCCCAGGGGATCGCAGCGGGTGCTGTAGCCGTGATGGGGCACAAAAAAGGAAATCGGCTGGTAGCCCCAGTAGTTGGGCAGCCCCGCTGGAGCGTCGTGGGGATCGAACTGAAACACCGGCAGCAGCTCCACCGCCGTGATGCCGAGGTCCTGGAGATAGGGAATCTTGTCGATCAGCCCGGCATAGGTTCCGGCCTTGGGCGCGGCCACTCCCGAGCTGGGATCAGCCGTGAAGCCGCGCACGTGCACCTCGTAGATCACCGTGTCCCGGGCCGGACGGCGCAGGGGCTGGTCCCCTTCCCAGTCGTAGTCACCGGGATCAACCACCACGCTTTTCATGGCACCGGCGGCGGCGCTCGGCATCGCCAGGGCCAGGCCGTAGGGATCGATCAGCAGCAGGGAGGGATCGAAGCGCAGACCCCGGGCCGGATCCTGGGGGCCATGCACGCGGTAGGCATACACCTGGCCCGGTTGCAGCCCAGGTAGCCAGGCATGCCAGTAGTGGTAGGTGCGGTGCTGCTCTCCCTCAAGCCGCACCACCACAGCGGGCTCCCCATCCTCGGGGCGATCGAACAGGCACAGCTCCACCAGGGTGGCGTCCTTGGCGTACAGGCTGAAGTTGACGCCGCCATCCCCCGGCGTGGCCCCGAGCGGAGCACTGGATCCTGGGGCAGCCGTTAGCTGGGCTGGCGGCGGGGACATCACCATGGGCACTGCCGGAACCACCGGATCTGGAGCCTGTGACGATCATGGCCAGGGTTGGCTGAACTGGGTACGTTGTGACCGTCTTGCGGCTGCAACTCAATGGACGTGACCGTGGTGGAACTGTTGGTGCCATCCGCACCGTCCACCCTGGCCCAGGCATCGCTGCTGGTGCTGCGGCTGTTCCTAGGGGTCTGTTTCATCCGCCATGGCTGGCCCAAGCTGCGCAATCTGAAAACCTGGGCCACGGCGATGCAGACGCCGCAGTGGCTGTGCTTTCTCTCCGCCTTTTCGATGTGGGGTGCCGGCATCGCC
>JBIIQK010000026.1:0-11809 GCA_044342135.1 Cyanobium sp. | reverse complement strand
CGAGGGCCGCTACGCCTACGGCTACCTGCGCAACGAGAAGGGCACCCACCGGCTGGTGCGCATCTCGCCGTTCAACGCCAACGACAAGCGCCAGACGAGTTTCGCCGGCGTGGAGGTGATGCCCAAAATCGAGGAAGAGGTGAAGCTCGACATCCCCGACAAGGACCTCGAGATCACCACCAGCCGGTCGGGCGGCGCCGGCGGCCAGAACGTGAACAAGGTGGAAACGGCCGTGCGCATCCTGCACATCCCCACCGGCCTGTTCGTGCGCTGCACCCAGGAGCGCTCCCAGCTTCAGAACAAGGAGAAGGCGATGGCCCTGCTGATGGCCAAGCTGCTGGTGATCGCCCAGGAGCAGCGCGCCGCCGAGATCGCCGACATCCGCGGCGACATCGTGGAAGCGGCCTGGGGCAACCAGATCCGCAACTACGTCTTCCACCCGTACCAGATGGTGAAGGACCTGCGCACCCAGCACGAAACCACCGACGTGCAGGGCGTGATGGACGGCGACCTCGATCCCTTCATCCAGAGCCTGCTCCATGCCGGCGTGGACGTGGCCGGAGGCGCCGGCGATGACTGAACCCGCTACCCCTGGCGAAAACCCCAGCTTCGTGAAGCTGGCGATGCGCAACATGGTGCGCAAGGGCCGCCAGAGCCTGTTTCACTTCGGCCTCACCGCCCTCGGGCTCACGGGCTTTCTGGTGCTGATCGCCTGGCTGGGCCGGCCGCAGCTGCCCGGTACCTGATCCCATGGCCGCCCCGATCGACCTCGATCTGGCCTTCTCAGCCGACGGCGATGTCCCGCCCGAGCTGCTGCAGGCCGCTGGCGCCTGGCTCGATCCCCTGGAAGGCGCCGATCCCTGGCACAGCCTCCTGGCCAGCTGGCTGACCCAGCTGGCCGCCGAGTTGCCCCCTGAACTGCAAGCGACCTCCTACAGCCTCGGCCTCAGCCTGGTGGGCGACGCCGAGATCGCCGCCCTCAACGCCGACTGGCGCCAGAAGGAGGGCCCCACCGATGTGCTGGCCTTCGCTGCCCAGGATGGCGACCTGGATGGCGGCCTGGATGGAGGCCTGCCGATGCCGATGCCCAGCCATGCCGAGGAAGGGGATCCACTGGAGTTGGGCGACATCGTGATTTCGGTGGAGACCGCCGCCCGCCAGGCGCCCGATCATGGCCACACCCTGATGCAGGAAGTGCAATTCCTGGCCAGCCACGGCCTGCTGCACCTGCTCGGCTGGGACCACCCCGACGACGCCAGCTTGGAGGCCATGCTGGCGCGCCAGGACCAGCTGGTTAAGGTGCTCGCGGAGCCATGACCAGCCTGCTTCCCATCCCCCAGCCCGAACCCATGCCCCAGCGCCGGGGGCGGCGGCTTCGGGCGAGCGCCTGGAAAGTGGCCGGTGACCTGCCCGCCAGTTTTCGCTACGCGGCCCAGGGGCTGGCCTACGGCTTCGCCAGCCAGCGCAATTTCCGCATCCACGTGATCACCGGGGCGGTGGTGTTCGGCCTGGGGCTCTGGCTGCAGCTGCCCACGGCCCAGCTGGCGGTGCTGGTGCTCACGGTGGCGGCCGTTCTGGTGCTGGAACTGCTGAACACCGCCACCGAAGCCGTGGTCGACCTGGCCATCGGCCGTCAGTTCCACCCCCTGGCCCGCATCGCCAAGGACTGCGCCGCGGCAGCGGTGCTGGTGGCGGCCCTGTCGTCGCTGATGATCGCCCTGTTGCTGCTCGTGCCGCCCCTGCTGACCCGGCTGGGCCTTTGAATGGGGGGAGGCCAGGCGCGGCGATGCTTCTCGTTCTCGACAACTACGACAGCTTCACCTTCAACCTGGTGCAGTACCTGGGCGAGCTGGCGGCCGAGCATCCGATCGCCGCTGATCTGCGGGTGGAGCGCAACGACGCCCTCAGCCTGGAGCAGATCCGCGCCCTGGCCCCCGCCGCCATCCTGATTTCTCCCGGCCCCGGCGACCCCGATCAGTCGGGGGTCTGCCTGGAGGTGCTGCGCGAGCTCAGCCCCACCATCCCCACCCTGGGTGTGTGCCTGGGCCACCAGTCGATCGCCCAGGTGTACGGCGGCAAGGTGGTGCGGGCCCAGGAGCTGATGCACGGCAAAACTTCCCCGGTGCACCACAGCGGCCAGGGGGTGTTCGAGGGCCTGGCCAACCCGCTCACCGCCACCCGCTACCACAGCCTGATCGCCGAGCGCGAATCCCTCCCCGACTGCCTGGAGATCACCGCCTGGCTCGACGACGGCACGATCATGGGGCTGCGCCACCGCGACTTCCCCCATCTGCAGGGGGTGCAATTCCACCCCGAGAGCGTGCTCACCCAGCAGGGCCACCAGCTGCTGGCCAACTTCCTGCGCCAGGCCAGCAGCCCGGCCCATCTGGGTTAGCGTCACGGCGACTGCCGCCCCACCATGCGTCTGATGCCCACCCTCGGTGCTCTCCGCTTGAGCTCTCTTGGCCTGGGCGCTCTTGGCCTGGGCACAACCCTGCTAGCCGCCGGCCCAGCCCTGGCCAGCAGCGGGGTGACGATCACCAGCTACGGCCACAGCGCCCTGCTGATCAGTGGCGGTGGCGCCTCCGTGCTGATCAACCCGTTCAAGGCCGTGGCCTGCGCCGCCGGCCTCGCTGAACCACGGGTCAGCGCCACCGTGGTGCTGGCCAGCAGCCGGCTGCTGGATGAGGGCGCGCCGGTGGCCCAAGGGAAGATGTTGGTGGATCCCGGGTCTTACAAGGTGGGAGGCCTGGCGATCGAAGGCATCGCCGGCCCCCACGACCGGGTCGGCGGCCGCCGCTTCGGCCAATCCACCCTGTGGCGCTGGAAGCAGGGCGGCCTCGACATCGCCCACCTGGGCGGCACCGCGGCCCGGCTCAGCCCCTCCGACAAGGTGATGCTGGGTCGCCCGGACGTGCTGATCATCGGCGTGGGCGGCGGCGCCAAGGTGTACACGGGCGCCGAAGCCGCCGAGGTGGTGCGCGAGCTCAAGCCCCGCCGGGTGATCCCGGTGCAATACGTCAGCGGCAAGACCCCCAAGGACTGCGACCAGACCACGGTGCAGCCGTTCCTCGACGCCATGGCCGGCACCCCGGTGAAGCGCACCGGCCGCAGCCTCAGCCTGCCCAGCAAGTTGGGCGAAGGGATGGTCGTCGAGGTGATGCGCTAGCCCGCCGCGATGGCGGCATAGGCAGACCAGAAGCGCTGCATCTGCTCGGTGGTGCCGATGCTCACCCGCAGGGCGCCCTCGATCAACGGCTTGCCGGCCATCGAGCGCACCAGGATGCCTTGGTCCCGCAGGCGCTGCTCCACCTCCGCAGCCGGCCGTTCGGGCCAGATCAGCAGGTAGTTGCCCCCTTCCGCGTGGTGGCGCACGCCGGCCTGACGCAGCTGCTGCACGAGCCAATCGCGGGCCCGCAACACCTCCGCCACGTAGCCATCCACGTAGGGCTGATCAGCCAGGGCGGCGTGGGCCGCGGTTACGGCAAAGCTGTTGATGTCGTAAGGACCGGTAACGCGGCTGATCCGATCCACCACCGCCGCACAACCAATCGCGAAACCGATGCGCAGGCCCGCCAAGCCAGCCGTCTTGGCCAGGGACCGCAACACCAGCAGGTTCGGCGTCGCCGCGAAGTCGGCCAAGGGGAGCACACTGTCGCCCGTGAAAGCCTCATAGAGCTCGTCCACCACCACCAGGGTCTCTGGCGCAGCCAGGGCCAGCTCCACGATCGGCTCCGGGGCCAGCCGGGTGCCGGTGGGGTTGTTGGGATTGCAGATCAGCAGAATGCGCGGCCGGCGCGCCAGCGCGGCGCCAACCTCCTCCAAGGGAAAGACGAAACCGGGCATCCGGTAGGGAATCGCCTCGATCGCCATGCCCTGCATCTGGGCACAGGGGGTGTAGTAGCCGAAGGTTGGCGACGTCGTGAGCAACGTCTCGCCCCGGTCCCCGTAGGCATGAAAAATGGCGTGAAGCGCCGCGTCGACGCCATTGAACAGGCCGATCTGCTCGGGGGTAAGCGGCTGGCCCAGGCCGCTCTTCCCCTGACAGGCATGGACGAGATTGGCAATCATGGCCTCGCGCAGGCCGGCGTACTCTGGATAGACGGCGTACTGATCGGCGGGAATGGCGCGGATCGCCTCCAACACCTGCGGGCTCGGCCCGACGGTATTTTCATTGAAGTCGAGTCGTAGCAACCCCCGGCGCCCCTCGAGAGGAGCGCTGTAGGCCTTGAGGCACTCGACCTCAGGACGGGCCGCAGGGACACAATCAGCCGGTTTCAGCATTCCATAATCAAGCCTGGAGATCCAGCCTAAAGTCAACGCTCCTATGAGATGCAAGCCCAAGGCAAGCAGTCAAGAAATCACCGCACACCGCTTAAGAATAAAAATGTCGAAACGCACAGGCCTCCGCAAACCAACAGGATCAACCAAAGGCAGCATTATCAATGCCTCTATCTGACAATTCTTTCCCCAAGACAGCCCTAGCCAACCCCTAATCGCAAATATTTCATGCTCCCCGGATTAACCATTGCCATCATATCATTCAACGAAGAAGAGATGATTCGCGACTGCATATTATCCGCTGGCTTTGCAGACCAGATAATAGTGATCGACTCCGGCAGCATAGACAACACACAGCTTATAGCAAAGTCACTCAATGCTGAAGTTTACATCTACAATCAATGGGAAGGCTTCGCCACCCAAAGGAATCGAGCCCTTTCTCACTGCAAACATGAATATGTCTTCTTTTTGGATTGCGACGAGCGCATAACCCCCAGACTAGCGAAAGAAATCAAGGAAACCATTGCCGCCAACAATACGAATTACGGATTTATACGATGGGAAAATTATGTATTCGGGAAAAAGCTGCGGGGAATCCACGAGACAAAGGGAATTCCGCGCTTATTCAAAACAAATGATATTTTTAAATTCTCTGGAATCGTTCACGAAAAACCAAGTTTAAAAGAAAGAATCCCATCAAGGCAATACTTTTTTAAATCAAAACTCATCCATCATTCACGACGAAATATTTATCAAAGCCTTTTAAAGCTGGCACAGTACACCAGACTTTCTTCGGCAAGACTGCGAGACAGAAACAGCAATGGAGGCGTTGTCATAGGCATGGCCCACGCGATACCAAGATTTTTAAATATGTATGTTTTAAAACTTTCTTTCTTGAGCGGGCGAGAAGGCTTCTTGTACTGTTTGCTCGTCAGCCTTGAAACTCTACTAAAGTATTGCGCGGTCAAATACGACTCGGAAGAAAAATCAATACAATTGCCCAAAAGATAGCAGAATTGATTGGCAATCAACCAGCCGTAGCATCAGCCGCCCACAAGACAGAGCAAAGCTTTTGTTCCCAATTCACTCTTGGTGTCGTCGACAATGGCGCCAAATAATCACATCCGCTCCAGCGTCGAAATCCCCAACAGACCCAACCCCAGTTTGAGGGTGTCGGCGGTGAGGCGGCAGAGGGCCAGGCGGGAGGAGCGGGCCGGTTCGTCGGCCTTGAGCACCGGCACCTGGTCGTAGAAGCGGTTGAACACCTGGCTCAACTCGAACAAATACGTGCACAGCCGATTGGGTAGCAATTCCTCCTCCACTTCGGCGATCACCGCATCGAGCTTGAGCAGGTCCCGCGCCAAGGCCCACTCCTGGGGTTCCGTGAAGTGGAGGGCCTCAGGGCCCGCACCCGACCCAGCAGCGGCTTCACCGCTGACCACTCCATCCCCGCCCTTGCGGGCAATGCCAGCGATACGCACCACCGCGTAGAGCAGATAGGGGGCCGTATTCCCCTGCAGCGCCAGCATGCGGTCAAAGCTGAACTGGTAGTTGGTGGTGCGGTTCTGGCTGAGATCGGCGTACTTCACGGCCGCCAGGCCCACGGTGGTGGCCACGTGCTGAATGAAAGCCGCGTCTTCCGTGCGCTCCTCCTCCTCCAGGCGGCGGCGCAGATCCGCTTCGGCCCGCTCCACTGCCTCGTCCAGCAGATCCCGCAACCGCACCGTGTCACCCGCCCGGGTTTTGAGCTTTTTGCCGTCCTCCCCCTGCACCAGGCCGAAGGGCACGTGCTCCACACTGCCGTGGGGGGGAATCCAGCCCGCCCGCCGGGCCACCTGAAACACGCTGGCAAAGTGGTTGGCCTGGCCGGCGTCGGTCACGTAGATCACGCGGGAGGCCCCATCGCCATCAGGGGCAGAGCCAAAGCGATAGCGAATGGCGGCCAGATCGGTGGTGGCGTAGTTGAAGCCGCCATCACTCTTCTGCACGATCACCGGCAGGGGCTTGCCGTCCTTGCCGCTCACCCCCTCCAGGAACACGCAGCGGGCACCGTCGTCGGTGACGAGCAATCCGGAGGCATCCAGATCGGCCACCACTGCCTCCAGATAGGGGTTGTAGAACGACTCACCCCGCTCGCTGAGGCGGATGTCGAGCCGGTCGTAGATCTTCTGGAATTCGCGACGGCTCTGATCACACAGCAACTGCCAGGCCCTGCGGCTGGTGGGATCGCCACCCTGCAGTTTCACCACCTCCTCCCGGGAGGTGGTCTGGAAGGCCTCGTCATCGTCGAAGCGGGCCTTGGCCTGGCGGTAGAAGGCCACCAGATCGCCCAGGTCGACGGCATCGGCGGTGATCAGAGCCTCGGGTGCCACCTGCTTGAGGTGGGTGATCAACATCCCGAACTGGGTGCCCCAATCGCCCACGTGGTTGAGTCGCAGCACGGGATGGCCGCGAAACTCCAGCACCCGGGCCAGGGAGTCGCCAATGATCGTGGAGCGCAGGTGCCCCACGTGCATCTCCTTGGCGATGTTGGGGCTGGAGAAGTCCACGATCACCGGGGCGTGCCGCTCCACCGCCGGCACCCCCAGCCGCGGATCCCCCAGCCGGGCCTGCAGCTCAGCCGCTAGCCGCTCGGGCCGCAGGGTGAGGTTGATGAAGCCGGGGCCGGCAATCTGGGGCGGTTCGCAGAGCTCGCCGAAGGCCGGATCCAGGGCCAACTGCTCCACGATCGCCGTGGCAATGGCCCGGGGCGGCTGACCCAGGGGTTTGGCCAGGGGCAGGGCGCCATTGGCCTGGAAATCGCCGAACTCGGGCTTGGTGGCCGGCGCCAACTGGGGATCGAGGGACTGATTTGCGCCCGGGAAGGCCCGCTCCATGGCCGCCAGCAGCTGGCCGTTCAGGGTTTGGGCGATGCGAAGCATGGGGCCAGGGCTGGGCAGGTTCCGTCTGTGATCATCCCGCGCAGGCCGGCAGCCGCACAGCGTCAGGGAATCAGGCCGTCAGCCCCAACTCCTGCTCCAGTCCCTCCAGCACCACGTCGGCCACCAATTGGATGCGATAGCGGCAGTGCTGGGTCTGGGTGCAATCGAAGCGGCCGTGCTCCCAGTACTTGTTGCTGCCGGTGCCACCGCCACACAGCCCGAAGTGCTCGCAGCTGCCGCGGCACAGCTCCACCCCGGCGCGGATCTCGGCAGCCACGCGGCGGAACTTCTCAGTGGCAGCCAGCGCTTCGAGGCTGTCTTCGAGCACATTGCCAAAGGAGAAGTCGCCGTATTCGGCGGTGGCCACCGAAAGCAGCTCCGGATCGAAGGTGGAGGCATTGCCGCGGGCATCCACGTTGACGATCACGAACGGCGTGTTCATGTCGGTTTGCACCATGCGCGCTGCGCTGCAGGCCAGGCTGGCGATGCCGTCGAATTCACGGATGCACAGCCGGCCGGGCTGCTCGCGGCTGCGCTGCCACAGCCGCGCCATGAAGGCTCGGTAACGCTGCTCGAGGGCCGCCTGCCCGCCGCGGCCGGCATCAAGGCTGGAGTGGCTGTTGGCCCCCTCCGTCTCTTCCATGTTGAACCCCACCTCAGCGATGCCGTGCTGGAGGAAGAAATCGGCAATGGCGTCGGCATGGTCGAGGGCATCGGCCGTGAGCACGCAGATCACCTGAAACGGAATCTGCCGCCGGGCCAACCAGTCGACTCCCCGCATCACCGCCGCATGGGTGGGCAGGCCGGTGCGGGTGACCCGATGGGCATCGTGCAGGAAGGCGGGCCCATCCATGCTCACGCCCACATGAATGCCGTTGCGCTCGAAGCAGTCGCACCAGGCCGCGTCGATAACGGTGGCATTGGTCTGCAGCGACTGCACAATCGTGGTGGGGGGCAAGCCGCGCTCCTCCAACAGCCGCCGAATCCGCTCGGTGGCCTCGTCGTAGAAGGTCATCGGCGCCATCAGCGGCTCACCGGCATGCCAGAGCAGGGTGAAACCGCCAGCGAAGTAGGGGCTGTCCAGCACCCGCGCCACGGCCGCTTCCAGCACGGCAAAGGACATCCGGGTGCGATCCCCCCGGTCCGGCAGGTAGCAGTAGTCGCAATCGAGGTTGCAGAAGGGCGTGGGCTGCACGACCAACAGCCGCACAGGCCCATACAACGGGTCAGCCATATCAGCGGCCTGAGCAGGGATCAGCGCCAGTAGCGCCCACCCCCGTTGAAAAAGCCGCCATTGCGGAACCCACCGTTGCGGAAGCCGCCGTTGTAAAAGCCGCCATTCCCAAAACCACCGTTGTAAAAACCGCCGTTGTAGAAGCCCCCATTCCCAAAACCACCGTTGCCCCAGCCCAGCCCGGAGCCGTTCACGAACACGTAGGACAAGGCGTCGTCGGGCAACCCGGATGCCTCGGGCAACCCCCGCTCCCGAGCCGCCGCTGCAATCCGGCTCAACCGCTCTTCAAGGCTGAGCGAGGTTGAAGGGGGAGGGGTCTCCCCCTGGGCGCTGGCAAGGGCCAAAGCAGCCGCCCCATCGAGGGGAAGGCTGGCCAACAACAGCAGGCCGAAGAGATGGGAACGGTTGAAAAACGCCATGACAGCAACGAAGGGGTGGATCGGCGAGGGGATCAGCGAGCGGTCGGTGCCGCCTGGCCTTCCGGAACGGGGCGGATCGACTCAACCCCCAGCAGCGCTGCCTCAAAGCTGGCGCGGATCGTGGCCTCCTTGAGGCCCACGGCACTGGCCGGACCGAGCCACCGGTTCACGGCCGCGACCGTGTCGGGCTGGCCATCGAGATACCCCAGCAACAGGCGGGCAATGGCCAGATTGACGACATTGCGGAAGGCCGAATCGTTTTCCGCCATCACACAGCTCACCCCATAGGCCTCGTAGGGAAAATCCGGACTGAGCGCCAGACCCTGCAGCCCCTGCTGGCGGACCAGGCCGGCCAGCACGATGGTGTCGCCGACCACGCCCTCCACGGTGTTGGCCTTCAGGGCAGCAACGGCAGCCTGGAGGCTGTCGAAGGCGACGGGGATGGCCTTCGGCTGCATGCCGGCCAGCTGGGTGGCACCCAACGACTGGCGCACGACCCCGATGCGCCGCCCCGCCAGGGCAGCTGGGGTGCCATCAAAGCGGCCGGCCGGGGCCAGCAGCCGCAAACCGGACAAGCCGATCGGCAACGAGAGATCCACCTGCATCTCCAGCTCCCAGCTGAACGGCAAACCACAGGCCAGGTCTGCCTTGCCGCTGGCGATGCTGCGCACCAGGCTGGCGGGATTGTCGGTCGGCGCAAACCGCACACGCACCGGCCGGCCCAAAGCCTTAGTGAGTTCGGCGGCGATCCGGTCCGCCACGAGGATGGCGTAGCCACTGGGTTGTCCTTGAGGGCCAACCACCATCAGGGGTGGAACGTCGGGAAAGCCACCCAGCACCAGCTCGCCGCTGCGCGCCACCCGCTGCACCACCCCTTCGCCTGCCGTTGCCTGGGCCTGGGCAGAAGCCTGGGCCTGGGCCGCCACCGGCATCCCAGCCATCAACCCGATGGCACCAAGACCGGAGAGCAGCCGGCGCCCCCAGCCAAATTGGCGGGCGCTGGGGTGGGGCCAAGCTTTGGAGCCGCCTTGTGAAGAGCTGCGTTCTGACAAACAGGCTTCTGAAACGCTGCGTTCTGGTGGTGCCACCCAGCCTCGGTTGAACTGCTTGAAGTATGGGGAGGGTCGGCTCAGCTGCCAATGCGCCGCCACTCAGGCGTCAAAGCGCATGCTCAGATCGAGCCAGACACTGCGGGTGATCGGCGCACTGGTGGAGATCAGATCGATGCCGGTAGCCGCATAGGCCCGCAACTGCTCCGGCTGCACGCCAGACGCCTCCAGCACCAGTGAACGGCCCTGGGCAAGGCGCCGCAGCCGGGGCACCAGGTCCACCAGCTGGTCGGGCGGGACTTCATCGAGCAACACCCCGTCAGCTCCGGCCAGCACCGCCGCTGCGGCCTCTTCGGCCGTTTCGGCCTCCACGATCACCGCAGCAGGCCAGGGCGCCGCCGCCCGCACAGCCGCCAGCGCCGCCTCCACCCCTCCGGCCCAGGCCAGGTGGTTTTCCTTGAGCATGGCGGCATCGTCGAGCCCCTGGCGGTGGTTGGTTCCCCCGCCACAACGCACGGCGTATTTCTCCAGCCGGCGCAGGCCCGGGGTGGTCTTGCGCGTATCCGCCAGCCGCACGCCCGTGCCCTCCAGCTCCGCCACCAGTGCCGCCGTGGCGGTGGCAATGCCGGAGAGCCGCATCGCCAGATTGAGGGCCGTGCGCTCCCCCGCCACCAGCGCCGCCGCCGAGCCCTCTAACTCCAGCAACCGCTGGCCCGCCGCCACCGGCTCACCATCAGCCACCAACAGCCGCACCTGCACCGCCGGATCCAGCAACCGGAACAACGGCTCCACCAGCACGCCGCCGCAGAAGATCCCCGGCGCCTTGGCCAACCAATGGGCCCGACCGGTACGGCCGACCAGCGCGGCAGCCGAGAGATCGCCGCGGCCCAGATCCTCCGCCAGCCAGGCGCGCAGCTGCGGTTCCAGCTCCGGGGTGGTGGGCAAATGGGCAGCGGGCATCACCCCTCCGGTCCTGTCCTTCCCATGATGGGCAGGCAGCACCGCCCGGTTGCCATGGGGATGATCTCGCGGGCTGATCTGGGTGCCAACCTGAGGCCATCCGCTGATCCGGACACCCGGCATGACCCAACCCCGCTGGTGGACGAGCGGTGACCTCGACGGCTTCCTTGGCCTGGGGCTCGACAACCTGATCCAGATCCTGTTGATCGTGGCCCTGTGTCGGGGGGTGCTCGGCTACCCCGACAGCCTGGTGTTCGGCACGATCCTGCCCGCCACCGGCATCAGCCTGGTGGTGGGCAACCTGGCCTACGCCCGCCAGGCCTTTCAACTCGACCTGCGGGAAGGGCGCAACGACCGCACCGCCCTGCCCTACGGCATCAACACGGTGAGCCTGTTCGCCTACGTGTTCCTGGTGATGCTGCCGGTGAAGCTGACGGCCGTGAGCCAGGGCCTGGATCCAGCCGCGGCGGTGACCCTGTCCTGGCAGGCCGGGCTGATCGCCTGCCTGGGATCGGGGCTGATCGAGTGTTCCGGCGCCTTCCTCGGCAACGCCCTGCAGCGCTGGCTGCCCCGGGCCGCCCTGCTCTCCACCCTCGCTGGCATTGCCCTGGGCTACATCGCCCTGGGGTTCCTGCTGCGCACCTACGCCCAACCGGTGGTGGGCCTGGCGGTGCTGGCGGTGATTCTGGTGGGCTACTACGCGCCGGTGCGCTGGCCCGTGCCCGCCGGCCTGGTGGCGGTGCTGCTGGGCATCGCCCTGGCCTGGGCCAATGGCCTGATCGACCTGGATCCGGTGAGCTGGCAGCGCAGCAGTGCCTTGGTCGGCCTGCATCTGCCCCAGCTGCAGCTGGCGGATCTCTGGCAGGCCCGGGGCCAGCTGGTGCCCTGGTTGGGGGTGATTGTGCCGATGGGGCTGTTCAACGTGATCGGCTCCCTGCAGAACCT
>JBIIQK010000224.1:0-3405 GCA_044342135.1 Cyanobium sp. | reverse complement strand
CAGCGCCGCTCCTGCTGCCTCTCCCGCTGCTGCCCCCGCAGGCCCCCTGGTTCCTCCCCAACCGCCGCCGTCGGTGCCGCTGGCCCAGCCTCTCCGGCTCGATCCGGCCGCCCTGCCCAGCCGTCCCCCGGCCCGGTTTGACGCCTCCCTGGATGCCCTGGTGCGCGACGGGGTGGTGAGCCCCGCGGAGCGGTCCCGGATCCGCTCCGGCTCGGGGATGACGCCCTTCAACGTGCCCGCCCACCAGCAGGCCTGCCGCAGTGGTGCCCTCTCCCAGCAGGAATGCAGCAGTGGCCTTGTGGTGCGCTGGCGGGGACGTTTCAACCAGGGCTCCGGCGCCGAGGGCTGGGGTGACGGCGGCTCAGGCTTTGCCGGTCAGCCCCTGCCCCCCCTCACGGTGCCGGTTTCGGCCCTGCTGGCGGGAGCCGGGGGCACGTTCCGGCTGGCGGATGTGTTCGGGGTGACGCCGCGGCCGGCGCCGATCGGTGGCAATGGCAACCGCCAGTTGCTGTTTCCCCTGATCGGTTCGGCCGTGACCAGCAGCAATTTCGGCTACCGGCTCCATCCCCTGCTGGGCAGCTGGCTGATGCATGCCGGCCGCGACCTGGCGGCACCGGAGGGCACGCCGGTGGTGGCGGCCCTTGGTGGCCGGGTGGTGAGCAGCGGCCTGGCGGGGGGCTACGGGCTGGCGATCGAGGTGGAGCACGACCGCCCCCGGCGCCGCACCCTCTACGGCCACCTCAGTGAGCTCTACGTCAAGGAGGGCGATCGGGTGCGCCAGGGGGAGGTGATCGGCCGGGTGGGCAGCACGGGCCTGAGCACCGGGCCCCACCTCCATTTCGAGCTGCGGCTGCCTGGCGATGGGGGCTGGGTGGCGGTGGACCCTGGCGACCTCGACCCCGGTGGTGGGGCTGCCGGCAGCGACGCCATTGCCCTGTTGATGGGCCAGCTGCTGCAGAAGCTGGAGCGTCCCGTCAGCTGAGGATCGGTCAGCTGACGATGCGGCCGTCGCGGAAGCGCACGATCTTCTCGGCCCGGGCGGCCACATCGTCTTCGTGGGTCACCATCACCACGGTCATGCCGCCGCGATGCAGGGCATCGAAGATGTCGAGCACTTCGGCGGTGGTGTGGGAGTCCAGGGCGCCGGTGGGTTCATCGGCCAGCAACAGGGCGGGCTGGTTGATGATGGCCCGGGCGATGGCGACCCGCTGCTGCTGACCGCCGGAGAGTTGGTTGGGCTTGTTGGTCAGCCGCTCCCCCAGTCCCACCCGCTCCAGGGCCGCCTTGGCCCGCTGCTGCCGTTCGGCGGCGGGCACCCCGGCGTACACCATGGGCAGCATCACGTTGTCGAGGGCACTCAGCTGGGGCAGCAGGTGGAACTGCTGAAACACAAAGCCCAGATCCCGGTTGCGCAGATCGGCCAGCTGGTCATCGCTGAGCTCCTCCACCGGCGTGTCATTGAGGCGGTAGCTGCCGCTGCTGGGCCGGTCGAGGCAGCCCAGGATGTTCATGGCCGTGCTCTTGCCTGAGCCCGAGGCTCCCATGACGGCCAGGTAGTCGCCCCGGTTGACCGTGAGGTTGAGCTGGTCGAGGGCTTTGACCGCCATCTCTCCGCTGCCATAAACCTTGCAGACGCCCTCGAGCTGGGCCACCGGACCGCTCATGGGGCGTCAGCCAATGGCCTGCATCAGCATGGGGGTGCCGGTCACGGCCTGGCTGGCCCAGGTGAACAGCGGGTTGGAGAGGATGCCCCCGACCGCGGTGACGATCACACAGCCCACCAGCGCCGCGCGCAGGGCCGGCATCCCCGCCACGCTCCAGCTGATCGCCGGGTAGGCCTTGACGACGTCGGAGGCTTCCTGGGGCTCCTTCACCACCATCATCTTGATCACCGAGATGTAGTAGTAGATCGACACCACGGAGGTGACCAGGCCCACCACCACCAGCAGGTACTGGTGGTCGGCCCAGCCGGCGAAGAAGAGGTAGATCTTGCCGAAGAAGCCCAGCATGGGGGGGATGCCACCCAGGGAGAGCAGACAGAGGCTGAGCCCCAGGGTGATCAGGGGATCCTTCTGGTACAGGCCGGCGTAGTCGGCAATGCGGTCGGAGCCGGTGCGCAGGGAGAACAGGATGATGCAGGCGAAGGCCCCCAGGTTCATGAACAGGTAGGCCGCCATGTAGAGCACCATGGCGGCGTAGCCGTCTTCGGTGCCGCACACCAGGCCGATCATCACGAAGCCGGCCTGGCCGATGGAGCTGTAGGCCAGCATCCGCTTCATCGAGGTCTGGGCCAGGGCCACCACGTTGCCCAGCACCATGCTCAGCACCGCCAGCACGGTGAACAGCAGCTTCCACTGGGCATCGAAGCTCTCGAAACAGCCCACCAGGATGCGCAGGGCCAGGGCGAAGCCGGCGGCCTTGGAGCCCACCGACAGGAAGGCCACCACCGGAGTCGGGGACCCTTCGTATACGTCCGGGGTCCACTGGTGGAACGGCACCGCCGCGATCTTGAAGGCCACCGTGGCCAGCACGAACACCAGGGCCAGGGCGGTCACCGGCGAAGCACTGGTGCGCAGGGCCACCGCCACCGCATCGAGGCCCGTGGCGCCACCGGTGAGGCCGTAGAGCAAGGAGGCGCCGTAGAGGAACACGGCTGCCGCCGCGGAGCCCACCAGCAGATATTTCAGTGCCGCCTCGGAACTGCGGGCATCCCGCTTCATGTAGCCCGCCAGCAGGTAGCTGGACACCGAGAGGGTTTCCAGCGACACGAAGATGCTCACCAGGTCGGTGGCCCCGCAGAGGAACATCGCCCCCAGGGTGGCCGCCAGCAGGATGCCTGCGTATTCCCCCACCGGCGTGCCGCTGCGCTCCACGTAGCGCCAGCTCAGCAGCAGGGAGATCAGGGTGGAGGCCGCCACCACGGCCCGGAAGGCGATGGCCAGGTTGTCAGCCAGGAAGGAGCCCACGAAGGAGGGCTGCAGGTCGGGGGTGTTCCATTGCAGCGCCAGCAGCACCAGGGCACTGCCCAGACCGGCGTAACAGATCGGTGGGACCCAGCGGCTGGCGGCCCGTTCGCCGGCCAGATCCACGAGCAGGCAGGTGATCAGGGCGATCAGCACCGCCGCCTCAGGGGCAATGGCGCCGGCGTTGAGCTGGAGGTTCAACCCCCCAGTTCCGGCACCACTGCCGATCGCATCCGCCACGGTGGAGAGGGCGCCGAGCAGGAACATCAGCGAGAAAACCGCGAGGCGGGAACTGTGATGTGGGGGACTGTAGCGGCGCTCCCCTGTCGACTTGGTCGCTGGATGCGATAAAGAGGGAAGCGGTTATGCGCTGGTCTGTGGGTCACACCCTGGTCATTGTCGAGAGCCCCACGAAGGCCCGCACCATTCGCGGCTTCCTTCC
>JBIIQK010000223.1:0-3413 GCA_044342135.1 Cyanobium sp. | reverse complement strand
GGAATCGACACCAGCGAACTCAACGCCTCCGGCGCAGGCCTCTGGGCCAGTGGCCGCAACGAGTCGGGCCGGGGCGGTGTGGCCGCACGGCAGCGCTCCTTCTGGCTGGTGGCTGATGCCGAACTGATCGTTTACGGCGCCACCGATCCGGCGGCACGCCTCACCATCGGCGGCGAAGAGGTGCCCCTCTCCGCCGATGGCACCTTCCGGGTGCAGGTGCCCTTCCGCGATGGCCAGCAGCTCTACCCGATCGAAGCGGTGGCGGCCGATGGGGAGCAGAAGCGCAACATCACCCTCGAATTCAGCCGCTCCACGCCGGAAGACAACAGCAACCCCGCCGACAAAGCGGTGAACGAGTGGTTCTGAACAGCCCCGTGGGTCTCAAGCGCACGGTCGTCGCCCTCACCCCGATGGCGGGGGCCCTGGCCTTCCCCCTGATCGTGCCGGTGGTGCTGGTGCGCCTGGGCTTGCCGGCGGCCATGCTCAGCGCCGTGCTGATCGGCACCGCCTGGTTTGTGGTGATGCTGCGCAGCGCCGAGATGCCTGGCCATCACTGAGCGCTCCCAACCTGCCCACCCCGTGGGAACCCTGAAGGCCGCTGCAACCAGCCGCCATCGCCACCCCGATCCGTTGTGCCATTCAGCTGATCCAGCCGCTCGCCTGGGTCAGCGCCCTGGGCCTGGCGGTGGCCAGCTGCAGCGCTGAAGCTCAGCTGCTCGGCCAGCCCCAACGGCCCCGCCCCTTGCCCCCGGGCATCGAGCTGGCCTTCAACCACCGCGAAACCAGCCGCTACCGCAGCCCGATCACCGGCCAGTGGCGCCAGGGCGACGACCTGGAGGCCTTCGTGCTCACCGGCATCCGGAGCGCCAAGCGGGAGATTCTGGTAGCGGTACAGGAGCTGTCGCTGCCGAAGGTGGCCGAAGCCCTGGCAGAGCGCCACCGCGAGGGAGTCACGGTGAAGGTGGTGCTGGAAAACACCTACAGCACCCCCTGGAGCGAGGAACACCCGGCCGATCTGGTGCCCCACCAGCGCACCCGCCACGAGCAGCTCAAGGCCTTGGGCTGGGGCGATGCGGTGGCGATCCTGCAGCGGGCCGGGGTACCCCTAATCGACGACACCGCCGACGGCAGTGCCGGCAGTGGCCTGATGCACCACAAGTTCCTGGTAGTGGACCGGGCCGTGGTGGTGACCGGCTCGGCCAATTTCACCCCCTCCTGCATCCACGGCGATCCCGGGGCCGAGCGCAGCCGGGGCAACGTGAACCACCTGCTGCGGCTGCACAGCCGCGAACTGGCCGCCGCCTTTGCCGCTGAGTTTGCGCGGATGTGGGGCGATGGCCCCGGCGGCTTGCCCGACAGCCGCTTCGGCCTGGGCAAGGAAGGCGGCGCGGCCCAACACGTGCGGGTCGGGCAGACGCCGGTGACGGTGCTATTCGCTCCCCACCGCCGCAAGGATCCGAATCAAGGCCTGAAGCTGCTGGAGGAGCTGCTCTCCGGCAGCCGCAAGCAACTGGATCTCGCCCTGTTCGTGCTGTCGGAGCAGCGGCTGGCCGATGCGATGGCCCAGCTGCAGGAGCGGGGTGTGACCATCCGGCTGCTGGCCGATCCCGGCTTCGCCAACCGGGCCTTCAGCGAGGTGCTCGATCTACTCGGCACCCAGCTACCCGATCACCGCTGCGGCCTAGAAGCGGCGAACCGCCCCTGGCAGCAGCCGCTCGAAGGCGTCGGCACCCCGCGACTGGCCAGCGGCGACAAGCTGCACCACAAGCTTGCTGTGATCGACCACCGCACCGTGATCACCGGCTCCTTCAACTGGAGCCCCTCAGCTGCCCACCAGAACGACGAAACCCTGCTGGTGTTCGATTCCCCCCTGCTCGCCCAGCACTTCACCGCCGAGGTCGACCGCCTCTGGAAAGGCGCTGAACTGGGCATCACCGAGCGGCTGCAACGCAAGCAGGAACGGCAGCGGAACCGTTGTGGGAGTGGGGTGCAGCGCACCTGAGTGGCGATGCGCATGACTGCTCCAGCCACCAGGGGTAGGCCTCAAAGCAACTTTGAACACCACATCTGGTGATCAGCCCCTACGATCCGGCGGTTCGGATGGGCCAGCGACACCGATGAAGACCCTGGTGAAAACCGGCAGCCTGATGAAGTCCCTGGCTGGCACCCTGATCCTGCCGGCGGAGGACACCGCCCCCGCCGCGCCCGTGGTGTACACCACGGCCATCCGCTGCGACGGCACCCTGGCCGAGTCCCTGGCCGGCATCAGCCTGCTGGCCAACCAGCTCGGCTTCACCCACGCCCCGGAAACCCTCTACGCCGCCGACGGCCAGAGCGCCGCCTTCCACGCCGACCATGGCGCCCGCGCCGTGAGCCTGGCGGTGGAATGCAACCCCCGCCAGCAGACCGTCTCCCTGGCGGTGAGCGGCCTGGAAAACCAGGAGACCTTCGAGACCTTCCACCAAGTGTCGAGCACCCTGTTCGGCGACTGCTGAACAGGAGGCCTGAACGGGAGGCCTGAACAGCGGGGCCGCTTCTACGCTGGGGGCTCCCCTCAGTGCTGTGGCCATGGTTAGTGGAACGGAGCGTGCCTCGGATGCCCCACCGGCCTCCCGCAACACGTCGGCCACCCTGGATGCCATCCAGCTGATGCTGCGTGACCTTCACACCCGGCACGACGAGATCCGCCACCGCGCCGCCTTCCGCGGCTGCACCAAGGAGCTGCTGGCGGTGCAACAGGAGCTAGTGGAGTACCTGCTCGCCAAGAAAAGCCAGCTGATGGGGCACGTGGATCCGGTGAGCGGCGGCACGCGCAACTACAACTCCTTCGTTTGAGTGAGCCGCTGAGTCCAGCCCCCAGGGTGGTGGTGGTGGGCGCCGGACCGGCCGGTGCCTGCCTGGCCCTGCTCCTGGCCCGCGCCGGTGTGGCCGTCACCCTGGTGGAAGCCAGCACCAGCTGGTACCGCCAGTTTCGCGGCGAAGCCCTGATGCCCTCGGGCCTGGAGGCGCTGGCCGCCATGGGGCTCAGCCACCTGCTAGCCGCCCTGCCCCAGCGGCCGCTGCAGGGCTGGCGCTTTGTGGTCAACGGCCGTCCCCTGTTCAGCGCCGAAGAACCCCTCGGCGGGGATCCCCAGCAGCCCTGCACCCTGGTGAGCCAGCCGGCCCTGCTGGAGGCCCTGCTGGAGCAGGCCGCCACCTGTCCGTCATTTGGGCTGGAACGGGGCCAACCCGTGGTCGACCTGCTGTGGTGTGAAGGCCGGGTGGGGGGCGTGCAGCTGCGCGACGGGCGCCGGCTCGAGGCCGACCTGGTGATCGCCAGCGATGGCCGCTCCTCCCTGCTGCGCCAGAAGGCCGGGCTGGAGCTGGTGGGAGGAGCCAACCCCATCGACCTGCTCTGGTTCCAGCTGGCCTGC
>JBIIQK010000222.1:0-3434 GCA_044342135.1 Cyanobium sp. | reverse complement strand
GCTGATGGTGGCCTGGATGAACCGCGAGGCCATCGACCACACCCTGGCCAGCGGCGAAGTGCACTACTGGAGCCGCTCGCGCCAGGAGCTGTGGCACAAGGGGGCCACCAGCGGCCACATCCAAACGCTCAAGGGCCTGCGCTACGACTGCGACGCCGATGTGCTGCTCCTCACGGTGGAGCAGCGGGGCGATGTGGCCTGCCACACCGGCGCCCGCAGCTGCTTCTACGACGCGGGCCCCGAGCCCACGGCCGGCGGCGCCTCAGCCCCACCACCGCCAGCGGATGTGTGCACCGAGCTGATGCGGGTGATCGAAGGGCGCCGCGACCGGCCCGAGCCCGGCAGCTACACCAACAAGCTGCTGGAGGGTGGCGACAACCGCATCCTCAAGAAGATCGGCGAGGAGAGCGCCGAATTCGTGATGGCCTGCAAGGACGCCAACCCCGCCGAGATCGCCGGCGAAGCAGCCGACATCCTCTTCCACCTCCAGGTGGCCCTGGCCCACCACGGCGTCAGTTGGCGCCAGGTGCAGGAGGTGCTGGCCCAGCGGCGGGGTGCGCCGCGCCGGGATTGACCGGTGCTGGATAGGCCAGGCCCGGTTGGGCCTGGAGCCAGATCAGGGTGGCCCGGTCGCGGGCGCTGAGCTCCAGCACCGGTCTGCTGCCGGGCAGGGCGGCCAGGGCATCGCCGGGTTGGTCGCTGTGGCCCCAGAGTCCGAAGGCGTGGCCGAGCTCGTGCAGGGCGGTGGCCTGCATGGCAAGCACGCCCTGGCCGGGGCTGAGTTGCACGGTCACCTGGGGTTCGATGCGCCACGGCTGGGCATCTCGCCCGTGCTCGCCCCGCTGCACGTCCACCAGCATCAAGGTGGCGCGGCCGTGGCTGGCGCGCCTGTTCTGTACGGGGGGCCTGCGCCTCAGGAGACGCACCTGGGCCCGCGCCGGCTCGCCCACCACCGTGATCGGCAGGTGCCGCTGCCAGCTGGCCAGGGCCCCTTCCACCGCCTGGCGCCAGCGCCCATCCCAGAGGGCCGCTGGCCCTTCAGAGGCGCCGGGCTCGATCCAGACGCACCAGTGGGGCAAGCGCGCCCAGCCCAGGGGGGTGGGCCGCAGCAGGTGGCGGTAGTCGGCGGGGTGGGGGCTGGTAGCCGGGGCGGGGGCAGCGGGGCTGGCGGGAGCTGCGGTGGCGGACAACGGCCGCTCGGCCAGCACGGGCGGACAGGGGTCCGGGGCGGCCGGGCCAGCGAGGGCTGGCAGGGCCAGGGCCATCAGCCCAGCCAGCGCGCCCAGCAGTGGCCCCTGGGCCCGAGGCATCAGGCGGGCAGGCCGACGCCGCGGGCCATCAGGGTGGCCAACAGGGGCACCAGGGCAAAGCCCACCAGCTCGATATTGAGAATCCAGCCCAGACGGGTGGCGAGGGCTTCACTCACCTGGGGCAGCTCGCCTTTGCGCAGGGGGATGGCCCAGAGGATGTAGGTGATGGTCGGGTACAGCGACAGGCCGCCCACGCCCAGGTAGAGGCCCACCTTCCACCAGAAGAGGGGGTTCTCCGTATAGAACTCGCTGCCCTGGCCGAAGTACAGAACCCGCAGGATGCCACTGCCCAGCAGGGCCAGGGCCGCAAGGCCGTACACCACATCCGTGATCACCATCAAGGTGGCATCGGCCTTGCTGGGATTGGGCTTGATCAGCCGCCGCTCCAGCACCAGGGCGCCGAAGCAGAGCATGAAGCTCACGTAGTGCACGTAGGCCACGCCAGCCCGGGAGAGCACCTCGGGGGGAATGGCGGCAAGACCTGGCATGGACAGAAGGCAGTGGCCCGCAACGGTAACCGCCGGATCTGCCCCCCTGCTGCCGCATCTCGAACACCATGCAAATCAGCAGGCATTGTGAAAACCGCACATGGTGTGAAATTGGGAAGGAAGGTTGAAAGTTGGAAGCTTTTCCGTTGGTTTCTTTTTGCTTGCTGATTGCCCTTAGGTTCAATTCATTGCACGGGTAACCATGGCGAGCTCCTTGAGCGCCTTTTTAGGTGAGATTGGTCGCCATCAGTTGTTGACTCCGGAGCAGGAGCTCACCCTGGGCCGCAAGGTGCAGGCCATGGCCGAGCTGCAGGAACGCTGCCGCGAAGCAGGTGGAACAGGTCCGGCCTGCGAGTTCAACGATCTGGAACGCCGCACCCTGAAAACGGGCGAGCGGGCCAAAAACCAGATGATCACGGCCAACCTGCGGCTGGTGGTCAACCTGGCCAAGCGCTACCAAAACAAAGGTCTCGACCTGTTGGATCTGATTCAGGAGGGCACCTTGGGCCTCACCCGGGCCGTCGAGAAATATGACCCCACCCGGGGGCATCGTTTCAGCACCTACGCCTACTGGTGGATTCGTCAGGGGCTGAATCGGGCCCTGTCCACCCAGAGCCGCACCATTCGCATTCCGGTGAATGTGAATGAAAAACTCACCAAATTGCGTGCGGCCAAGGCCCGCTATCTGCAGGCCAATGGCACCGCTCCCGCTCCGGCCCACTTGGCCCGGATGTTGAACCTCCCCCTCGACGAGGTGGAAGATCTGCTGGGTTGTGAACTGCGCAGCATCACCGTCAGTCTCCAGGGGGTGGTGAAGTCGAAGTCCGATCCCTCCGAGCTGGTGGATGTGTTGCCCAGCCCGGAGCTGCCCCCGATGGAGCGGGCCGAGCTCGCCGAGCGCACCGCCACGGTGTGGACCCTGCTGGATCGGGCCAACCTCACCCCCAAGGAGCGCACTGTGGTGATGCTGCGCTTTGGCTTGGATGGCAGCCACGAATGGCGCACCCTGGCGGAGGTGGCCCGTCAGCTCGAATGCAGCCGGGAGTATTGCCGCCAGGTGGTGCAGCGGGCCCTGCGCAAGTTACGGAAAACCGGCATTGAGAGTGGGTTGGTGGAGGTCGAGTAGCTGGCGTCTGGTTCTTGAATGGGGGAGTTGGTTGCCATCCGGCCCGTGACTGATTCCGTGCATTCCGCCGCGCACTCCGGCTCCGTGGATGCCCAGGTGCTCGAGAGCACCGTGGTGGATGAGGCGGTGTTGCTGAAGTTGCTGCGCCGGGCTGGCCGCACCCTGGCCCGCCCGGCCCTGGAGTGCCTGGAGCTGTTGCTCGATCCCCAGACTCCGGCGTCGGCCAAGCTCACCGTGTTGGCAGCGCTCACCTACCTGTTGGTACCGCTCGATCTGATCCCCGATTTCATTCCCGCCGCCGGCTTCAGCGATGATCTGGTGGCGGTCACGGCCCTGCTGGGGCTCTGCACCCGCCACCGCACCCCGGCCGTGCGGATGCGGGCCCAGCGTCGCTTGGACCGTTGGTTCCCTGTGGATCGCTGAAGTCAATGTCGAGCCTTACCAGCGACCAGCTCGAAGACCTGCAGGCCTTTCTCAAAGACTGGCTGCGCCACACCGGCCGCACCCAGG
>JBIIQK010000221.1:0-3447 GCA_044342135.1 Cyanobium sp. | reverse complement strand
CAGAGCCTGCGCTACGGCGAGAACCCCCACCAACCGGCCACCTGGCACAGCGAGCCCACGGCCGGCTGGGGTGCCGCGCAGCAACTGCAGGGCAAGGAGCTCAGCTACAACAACCTGATCGATCTCGATGCGGCCCTCGCCACCGTTCGGGAGTTCGGCTATGGCCCCGGAGCCGAGCCGGCTGCGGTGGTGGTCAAGCACACCAATCCCTGTGGGGTGGCCACGGGCCGGGATGGGGCCGATGCCGTGACCAGGGCCCTAGATGCCGATCGCCTCTCGGCCTTCGGGGGCATCGTGGCCCTCAACACCCCGGTGGGCCTGGTGGCGGCTGAGCAGCTCTCCAGTCTGTTCCTGGAGTGCGTGGTGGCACCGGGCTTTGATGCCGCGGCCCGGGAGCGACTCGGCGCCCGGGCCAATCTCCGGCTGTTGGAGCTGGCCCCGGACGCGATCGCCCGCGCCTCCCGTCGCCAGCTGCGCAGCCTGCTCGGCGGGGTGTTGGTGCAGGAGCTCGACGACCAACCGGTGGAGGAGACCGACTGGCAGGTGGTCAGCGACCGCCAGCCCACGGCCCAGGAGCTGGTTGATCTGCGCTTTGCCTGGAAGCTGGTGCGGCACGTGCGCTCCAACGCCATCACCGTCGCCCGAGGCGGCCAGAGCCTCGGCATCGGCGCCGGTCAGATGAACCGGGTGGGTTCGGCCCGCCTGGCCCTGGAGGCGGCCGCGGACAAGGCCCGAGGAGCGGTGCTGGCCAGTGATGGCTTCTTCCCCTTCGATGACACCGTGCGGTTGGCGGCGGGCTTCGGCATCACGGCCGTGATTCAGCCCGGCGGCAGCGTGCGCGATGCCGATTCCATCGCCGCCTGCAACACCCTGGGCCTGGCCATGGTGGTGACCGGTCGCCGCCATTTCCTCCACTAGAACCCTCCAGCGGTCGGCGTGAGTTGTAGCTTCGCTCGATCAGCCCAGTTCTTCTGCGGCTCCCCGCTGCCCCCCTCTGGCCCCCTTTGACGCCATGTCCGAAGCGCTTGCCTACAACCTGAACTTTCTCCATCCCCTGCTGATGGGGGCCCTGTTGGCCCTCTCCGGCTACGGGATGTTCCTGGGCATCAAGGCCAAGAAAACCCGTACGGCTGCTGCCGAAGATCGCAAGGAGCTGATCAAGGGGCAGTACGCCCGCCGCCACTTCCAGATCGGCAGCCTGATCCTGGTGCTGATGGTGCTGGGCACCTTCGGGGGCATGGCTGTGACCTACCTGAACAACGGCAAGCTCTTCGTGGGCCCCCACCTGTTGGTCGGAATCGCCATGACCTGCCTGATCGCCTTGGCGGTGTCGCTCTCACCCTTGATGCAGCAGGGCAATCTGATCGCCCGCAAGGCCCATGTGGGCCTCAACATGGCGATGATGACCCTGTTCCTCTGGCAGTCCTTCACTGGTCTGCAGATCCTCGCCAAGATCTGGGAGAAGAGGCCCGCCTGAGTTCTCCAGGCTGGCCCGTCTGCGGCGTCGCCTTCAGAACTGGGCCCGCCGGCGGGGCGGGCAGTCGAGGTTGTGGCTGGCGTGGAAATCCTCCTGGACCTTCCAGGTGAGTTTTCGGGAGATCTGCCGCACGATCTGCCTGAGCAGGTGGTCTCCGCTGGATTGCACCAGGCCCTCGGGCAGCAGGGTGATCACCCCGGGAAGGCGGATCCAGACACTGAGATCCAGTTGCCAGCGCACCAGCGTCAGGGTGCTGGTTTCATCGAGCTGCAGGGAGGCGTTGAACTCCACGTCGTAGAGCCCATCGAGATTCGGGTCGCTGCAGGGCTGGGGCACGGTGATGATCCGATAGAGCCCCTGGTCCTGCGGCAGGAGTTCCAGGCCGATGGTCGGCTCCACTTCGAAGCCGAAGTTGCCGAAGGTGCCCAGGGTGAGGGAGTAGCCCCGGTGGCCGATGGGCTCCACGGTCATCGGGGCGGCACAGCGCCGGAACCAGCCCTCGTGGTGGTCCAGGTAGTCGGCCACCACCGGGGACGCTGCCCGCATTTCCATCACGTCGGCGAAGGCACTGGCGTAGCGCCGGACGCGAGCGTCGTCGCTGTGGCGGAGGCCAGTGGGGTCGCCCTGGGCGAGGCCTGGGTCCAGCGGTGCGGTCGACAACAGCAGAGACAACGGCTGAAACTCCAGGCGGGTGGCCAGATCGGAGGCGGACGAACTCAATCTTTAATCAATGTAAAGCCAGCGCGCCCTCCCGTCGGGCCCCGCTGTGACACCCGGACATCAACCGTCCGGGATCAGGCCAGCAGCTGATCAGGCCTCGCAGAGCTCGATCAGGCGCTCGATGACGTCCTCCACCACCCGGTCGGGTGTGGAGGCACCGGAGGTGATGCCCACCCGGATCGGCCCCTCGGGCAGAAAGGGCCGTTCGGATTCCAGTGCACCGCCTAAGGGCATGTGTTCAATGCGGTTGCCCGGCCCGATGCGCTCGGGAGTGTCGATGTGGAAGGAGCGGATGCCCCGGCTCACCGCGATCTCCTGCAGGTGGGTGGTGTTGGAGGAGTTGTAGCCGCCGATCACCACCATCAGATCGAGGGGTTCGTCCACCAGGGAGAACATGGCGTCCTGACGCTCCTGGGTGGCATCACAGATGGTGTTGAAGGCCAGGAAGTGCTCATTCAGCTCGGCGGGGCCGAAGCGCTGCAGCATGGTGCGCTCGAACAGGCGGCCGATGTCTTCGGTTTCGCTCTTGAGCATGGTGGTCTGGTTGGCTACCCCCACCCGCACGAGGTCCCGGTCCGGGTCGAAGCCCGGGGAGCAGGCCTTGGCGAAGCGCGTCATGAACGCATCCCGGTCGCCCCGGCCGAGGATGTAATCGCACACCAGCTGGGCCTCCGCCAGATCCAGCACCACCAGATAAATGCCGGCGAAGGAGCTGGTGGCGAGGGTCTCCTCGTGCTTCACCTTGCCGTGAATGATCGAGGTGAAGGCGTGCTTCTTGTGCTTCTCCACTGTGTTCCACACCTTGGATACCCAGGGGCAGGTGGTGTCGACGATGTGGCAGCCGCGCTCGTTCAGCAACTGCATCTCCTGCACGGTGGCGCCGAAGGCCGGCAGGATCACCACATCGCCACTGGCCACGTCGGAGAAGTCCTTCACGCCCTCATCCACCTGGATGAACTGCACGTCCATCTCCCGCAGGTGGTCGTTCACCGAGGGGTTGTGAATGATCTCGTTGGTGATCCAGATCCGCTCGGTGGGGTAGTGGCGTCTGGTCTCGTAGGCCATGGCCACGGCCCGCTCCACACCCCAGCAGAAGCCGAAGGCCTCGGCCAGACGCACGGTCAAGCGGCCGCGCTGGAGCGAATAGCCGTTGCTGCGCAGCTTGGCGATCAGATCGCTTTGGTAGGCCTGCTCCAGGCTGCCGGCCACTTCCTCGCCCAGGCCGAAACCGCGGCGGTTGTAGCGCTCGG